>NZ_JBARYM010000721.1:0-4297 GCF_049647865.1 Tunicatimonas sp.
GACCTTTTCGCAATTCGCTACGAGGATTTTGAGTTAATTGAATACGATCCTCACCCGCACATTAAAGCCGAAGTAGCAGTCTAGTGCAAGGTTTGAACACCTGCCCTCTATTCTGGTGGTTTATCCCACCAAACGAGTAGCTAGTTACATGCGTAATGTAACCTATAAATGCTGACTCATGCACTTTTAAGAAAATAAAAAATTTAAATAGTTATATAAAATCCCTCTTTTCATAATTATTCTATTCTACTAAGTAGGTTACTATTAGTGAATTTCAGTGAACATTACCCGTCTGGTGTTCAACCGCAAACTCTCAATTAAAGTAGCTAGATAGGTGCCAAGTTTGATACAGTTAGACCGAACGTCTAATTATCAAACCACCATGAAATACATTGGCCTTCTTATCTTCATCATTGTTTCCCAAACTGCTTTAGCTTCTAATTTGTCTCAGCAAGGAGTTTGGTGTACCGGAAAAATAACATTGGACAACGATGTAGTACTGGAAGGCAAAATTAGTTACGATCTTAAGTTTGAGGCTATTAAAGTTAAAACCGACGATTTGGTAAGAACTTATACGGCTGAAACCATCGCTGACTTTGAGATATTTGATCCAATTAAGTATCGACATCGTAAGTACGTAGCGGTTGATCTTCCCATGAAAGAGGGATACCAGCGCAAAACCTTTTTTGAAGTATTATCTGAGGGAGAGATTACAATACTGAGAAAGAGCAAATACGTGCGTCGCCCACGCGTTACCGAAGACTTTAGAGCCCCCCATATATACTTGAATGCTGTCTGCCGGCATACATACTACGTTTACCAATCAGGTGAATTTGTTGAAATAGAAGATTTTGTGTCGCAGATAATGCCTCTTATGAATTCACATCAAGTGAAGGTTGCTAGTTATGTAAAGCAGTGTAAACTGAGGTTAAAGGAAATTCATGAGCAAATGCGCGTGGTCTATTTGTACAACCAACTAGTTCTTGAGCAAGAACAACCTTCCTTTATTAGCGAATCAATGGGAAAAAGTTAGAATAGTTATTACAATTGGTTTTGCCAAACCGAATAGTTACGGCTTATGCTGCTAATATCTGGTTCCTGGTGAAATAGCCCATATATGGTAGAACCAGAACCACTCATGCTCGCGTAGAATGCACCAGCATCATAAAGTTGTTCTTTAACGGTTGCTAGAATCGGGTACTGAGCAAATACCGAAACTTCAAAATCGTTAACCAAATTTTCTTTCCACTCCTCAGTTGGTTGACTCAACCGCTCGTTTAAGGAAGCTGACGTTGCTGATGAATTTGTTCGTCGCGGGATTACTTTGGCGTACGCCTCAGCAGTAGATACCGTAATATTGGGAAACACTAGCACAATATATTTTCCTTTCAAGTCCAGAGAAATATCTTCAAACTGGTTACCCGTTCCACTCGCCAGCACGGGCTGATTCCGAATAAAAAACGGACAATCGCTTCCTAATCGGCTAGCGTAACCTTCCAACTGCTTTTCAGTGAGCGACAAAGAAAACAGCTCATTCAAGCTACAAAGCAAAAAAGAAGCATCGGATGAACCGCCACCTAACCCACCACCCATCGGAATTATTTTATGCAAATGGATTTGTGCCGGAGGTAGATTGAAGTCGGCTTGCAACAACTGGTAGGCCCGCACACATAGGTTTTCTTCCGGTTTTCCCGGTATGGTTAAACCGGAGGTAGTAAATTGAAAGTTATCATCAAGAGGCCGACCAGTCTCAATTGCCTCCAAAATATCCCGCAACGGAATAGGTACAAAACAGGTCTCAATATTATGATAACCGTCTTCTCGCTTGCTTGCAATATGTAAGCCCAGATTGATTTTTGCATTGGGAAAAACGACCATATCTGGAAACCGAAAGTTGGAGACTAGAGACCGAACTTCGGTCTCCGTCTTCCATTTTCCGTAAAATTATTTACTCAATTCTTCAATAATATGCTCGCTAATCCCGGCAGAAGAGAAGCCGCCATCGTGCATCAAGTTCTGCATCGTCACCATTCGGGTGAAGTCCGAAAAGAGCGTAACAATATAGTTAGCACAATCATCGGCTGAAGCATTGCCGAGCGGAGCCATTTTATCGGCGTAGTCAAAGAACACATCGAAGCCAGAGATTCCTGTTCCGGCGGTGGTTTTTGTGGGTGACTGCGAAACAGTATTCACCCGGATATTTTTTAGGCGGGCCAAACGAGCCCCGTAGCTTCGAGCAATAGACTCTAATACGGCTTTAGCCTGGGCCATATCCCCGTAATCGGGAAAGTTGCGTTGCGCGGCAATGTACGTAAGTGCGGCAATTGATCCCCACTCATTTATCACATCCATTTTCTCGGCTACCTGCATCACTTTATGAAACGAAAGACCAGAAATATCTAAAGTTTTTAGGAACCAGTCGTAGTTTAGATTACCATAATCCCGCCCCTTACGAACATTAGGACTCATACCAATAGAATGAAGAATAAAATCCAGATTGCCCCCTAAGGCTTCAGTAGATTCTTGAAAAAGATTTTCTAAGTCTTCTAGTGAGGTAGCATCGGCCGCAATCACTTTAGCATCGCACTGTTCAGCTAGCTCATTGATTTTACCCATTCGTAGTGCTACCGGAGCGTTGGTTAGCGTAAAAGATGCTCCTTCTTCCCGGGCTTTTAAAGCTACCTTCCAAGCGATAGAGTTTTCGTCTAATGCCCCAAAAATAACACCTCGTTTGCCCGCTAATAAATTATAACCCATAACCTATTTGTTTGATAATGTTGTGTATTTTCTAATTGACAAAACTAATATAATTTCGCTTGGCAACAGTAGTATACGGGGCTTTTTTCCTCACAGCTCATAATCATTGCCATTCTAGAAAGTATTGCTTCTTATTTGTGTTCTGGACTAGTTAAAAGTACAGTGGATGCAAACGTAAACCATCTAATTGATTGTATTCTAATGTTGGTGCCGGAATTTTGATGTAATTGAGAGCCCAAAGTACTTTCTTTAAATAAGGGTTAGAAACGGGCAGTTTGGTTAGATCAATATCTACTGAAAGAAAGAATTGGCGGTGGCGAATCAGGTCGGGCATCTGAATACCTCGCGAAACCGCTGGATTACGAAACTCCGATAACATTCCGTTGCCACTGTAGCCCCAAGCCACATTTAACCACGGTGGTAAATTAGAGGAGCGAAAGAGCGACTTTAGGTTAGCCGATAACCAGTACGTATGGCCATTATAATCTTGGAAAAACCGTTCGCCGTGCGTTTCACCTAGTACCCACGGACGGTATTGCGCGTAAACAGAAGGTGTATAAGAAAACTTCATTCGTACTGTCTGTTGGTTTAAGAACGCTTGTTGGGTTATAAACAAAGCGGAACCTGCTGCGTTCGCAATCATATCGCCCCAGGAGAAACCGTACCCTTCGTATAACCCATCAAATATTTCAATGGGAGTTTGTAAAACCAAGCCTAGCGTACCACCGTACCATAGTGATTTTTTATGCGATACTCCGGCCCAACGCAAAGCATGATAACCGATCTCGCTTTCAAAGTAGGCTGCGTACATATGTCCGGCTTTATCTAACTGTAGCCAACCAGCATTATCGTTGTACCAATGAAAGGGAACCGATTCGTGGTTACGATACCATACAAATTGCAAATAGGAAAGTCCTGTCGCATAAAAGGCTGATTCAGCCAAAATAACCGTGCGAAGTCGCCCGGAATGAATAGTGTCAGGGTACGTAGGTGATTGAGCGAAGGCAGTACCAACCGACAGAAGTGCTGTCAGTAACAATAAGTAGCTGAATACTGTTTTCCTGGTACACATAGAAAGCTAACGTAACTATTCGGATTAGCATCTATGCAGACAGCGATTTATTCTAATCCATCAACAGATTGATTGCGCTATTTATGAATCAGAGCCTACCGCCAAGTGCGGAACGGTAGATAAATCCCAGTCAATGACCAACCCTTCCGCTAGGTCCTCAGCAATTGCTTTTCCGTAAAGATACTCACAAAGATATAGAGCAGCCTCAAAAGACTTCGCGCCCCCAGCGGAGGTAATGAATTTACCAACGTGTACGAACAATACATCCTCGTGTACTTCCAGTTGCGGGAACATTTTTCGATAAGTACCAACATCGCTTGGGAAGGTAGTGGAAGCGTAGTCGTTTAAGATTCCGGCTTTAGCCAATACAAAGGCACCATCGCAGTGGGAGGTAACGAACTGGGCGTTTTCTGCCGCTTTACGCACAAACTCTAGCATCGCTTCATCTTCCAAATCAGTATCCAGGTG
>NZ_JBARYM010000722.1:0-5375 GCF_049647865.1 Tunicatimonas sp.
ATCCAAGAAGGAATTCCAGATAAAGCACCAATGTCCCAATCAGCGGCTCGTTCAGCAATTTTTTGCACTCTAGTATCCCAATCATCAATTTGAGCGATTTCGTCGCCGGGTTTATAATAACCTTTAAACCAAAATGGAATATTACTAGCACTAATACCACTGATCTCCCCCTCCAAAAAATTACCCTTATTCTGAAGGTCAGTACTGCTTCCCAACATCATAATTTCTTTCTCGAAGAACTCAGAGGGTAAGTCAAAATTAGCTAAACTAGTCACCTGCTGAATACCTGTGTTACGGATTGCAGCCAACATTTCGTCAGTTACCGGAATTCGCTTACTCGTGTTCCCAGTTGTCCCCGAACTAAGAGCAAAATATTTTGGACTACCGGGCCAAGTAATGTTATCTTCATTATTTAGTAAGCGATGCCACCACTCATCATAGATCTTTTGATAATCATGAAAAGGAACACGCTGAGCGTAAGAAAGGGCAAGATTAACACTTTTTAGAATACCACTAAAATTATATTGTTTTCCAAACGCGGTATCTTTGGCCGTAGAAAGTAACTTGTGTAGCACTTGTTGCTGGGCTTCAATAGCATTGGGTTCAGGGAGAAACTTATCAGTGATCTCTATCGCAGTTTTAATAAAATTTCCTAGAATAGCCATGATTGAAACGCTAGATTAAAAGTATAATCACAGGACTAGCAAACAGGTACTTTTGTTTGAAACCCACTAAATTTTAAGTTTATATCGGATTTATAGGCGAAATTAGATATGCGTTGGCTGAAGAACAAATAGCACCAATACAGCTTCTAAGCTTTACGCAAAACTCTATTTCGTATAACAAAAAACAGAGTTACACCCACCTGGATGCAACTCTGTAATCGTAATTCACTATAAATCAAGCATCTACTGATCCCACCAAAATCGGTCTTGTAAGTTAGGTGTACTGGTCGGGATATTGTTCGGATTTAGTAGACGCTCCTCCTGAGGGTAGGGTAAGCGACGAGGAATTTCACCATTTGAGTTAAAAGCATTTACTCCGTTAGGTATCACCTCTAGCGTAGGGTAACCGGTTCGACGGTAGTCATTCCAAGGAATAAGGCTTTGTGAATAACACGCAATGTACTTTTCATCAATAAGAACTTCCAATTTATCAGTAGCTGCGGCCCACTTAGCATCTAACTCAGTTTGATAGGCAGTCGGCACCGGGGCCCCGGTAATTTTAATAAACGAAGCAGCTACTGCCTCATCTAGAGCGACTTTGGCAGCAGCAACATCGGAAGTAGCCTTTTGTAGGTGCGACTCGGCTTCAATAAACTTTACCTCTACGTAACTCATCAGTACTACAGGTGAATTAATAGTAGTATAGTAACCGTCAAATTCAAAACCGTTTTCACCCTCAACGAAGAATGGTTTACGAGTATCATCTTCCGAAAACGCATTTACAAAGTAGTCGTCCATCCGCATATTACCTGCGCGCCTTTGACCAAACCAATACTGAGGATTGCCCTCGGTAGCTAAAGCTCCAAACGTCATTTCATAATCTTCTAAATTGGATGATATGGCCGATGGCACTAAGGCCAAAGCAGCATCGTAAGCCGTTTGGTCGCGCTTACCTTGCTGAAAAGTATAGCGAAGCTTTAGTGAGTTCGCTGCTTTTAACCAAAGGTCTAAATCTCCACCAAAAATTAAGTCATCGCTTCCGGGACTTCCCCCGGGACTATCTTCCGAACCAAGTTTAGCAATAGCACCGTCTAATAGCTGAGGAATTGTATTAGTGTATAAGGTTTGCTGATCGTCGTAACTGGGAGTAAATAATCCTTCGTCACCTTGAAAAGCAGTAGAGTAGGGTACACCACCGAAAGCATCGGCGAAGGTACCGATACCGGTAGCCATGAGCACTTCAGCAACGCCGTGGTAGTGCGTGGCGTTTTGCTCCTCGGCCTTTTCAATAACCGCGTTGACCGTATTTAGTGAATTGTGGTACATCCGTTGCCACATCCCATCAGTATCCGCATCCCGAATTAGGTATCGCCAATTGTCTTGCTGCTGAGCATTAATTCCCCGAAACTGTTGGGTTAACAAACCACTGAAGCGTACTACTTCACCGCCAATAACCCAAGAGATAGCAGTTTGACCTGAAGGCAATAGTGCCGCCGCTGATACATCGGTAGGAAGCGCTGGATCTACGTTGGTGTCCCCAAACTCGCAGGAGCTAACTCCGATAGTTAAGCCTAATACGAGCGTGCTTATTTTTAAAATATATTGATTCATTATCTTAATTTTAATATTTTGAGATTGCTGATTAAAAAGTAAGTCCGACACTTACCCCGTAGCTTTTAGTATTTGGGTTGTTGAAGTAGTCGTACCCTTGAACGTTACTCGAAGCGCCCGTAAGGTTCGTTTCCGGATCAATACCAGAGTAATCTGTCAATAAGAATAGGTTTCGGGCGACGAATCCTACATTAATCTTCTGAAATGGAACATTTTCTAGCCATTGACTCGGTAGAGTATAACTAAGGCTGATATCGCGCATTCGTATCCAAGAACCATCTTCAATAGTAAGTTCAGTGAGATTTACAAAGCCGTAGTTCTGATAGAAATTAACCCCATCAAGATCTCCTGTACCACCTTTTACAATTTCTTGGGTATTCACCTGCTCAGTAGCCACTACCGAACCATCATCTTGAATTTGACCAAGTACGCCATCAAACACTACCCGCTCGTTACGATCCAGTGTTTCAGCACCAACTCCAAAATTATTTAGCACCCCTTTAGTTCCGTTATATACATCACCTCCTTGTCGGATATCAAGCAGAAAGGACAGTCGTAAGCCTTTGTAGGTAAAGGTATTACGGAAGCCAAGTAAGAAGTCAGGATTCGGGTCACCCACAATACCTTGGTTAGGGTCTTCGAAGGGGATTCCACTATCTGGGTCAATAACCACTCTGCCTTGATCATCGCGCAAAAAGCGAGTGCCGTAAAACACCCCGTAGGGTTGGCCTTCGGCAATTCTTTGCGTACCGAACGGGTCAATCGTAATAAACGGAATTCCTTCGGCTAACTTTTCTACTTGATTGCGAATTCGAGTGAAGTTCACCGTAGCATCGTAGTTAAAAGCGCCGCTGTTGATAATATTAGCGGTTAGGGCGGCTTCTATACCCGAGTTGCGTAGCTCAGCCGAATTAACCGCCCGTTGTACCCATCCACTGGCACTAGGAATATCAACGTTAAGAATAGCATCGGTGGTTGTAGCATCAAAGTAAGTGACATCTAAGCTAATGCGTCCGTCTAAAAATTGTAAGTCAGCCCCCACTTCAAAGGTCGTGGTGGTTTCTGCTTTTAGCTGATCGTTGCCCAATAAACCATTAGGGTTGAATGCGTTTAACCCTAAAGCCGGGAATATTACCCCGAAAGGAGATGTCCATCCATCGCGCACGCGGGACTGACTAAAACCATTATTAGTTACTGCGAACGAAGCATCATTACCAACTTGCCCCCAGGAAGCGCGAAGTTTTCCGTAGGAGAAAAAGCGACTATCTATATCAAATGTGTTGGAAAAATCCCAGCCTACACTGGCAGCTGGGTAGAAGAATGAATTATTGGCTTCAGGTAGGGTAGAAGACCAGTCATTCCGCCCACTTAAATTAACAAACAACTGTTCAGCTACATTAAGGGTAAGTGTTCCAAACAGTCCGTAGAGCTTTCGGCGGGTAACACCTTCCGAAACATTAACGGAGGTAGCACTAGCCATATTAAAGAAACCGGGCGATGCTAGCCCCTGACCATCAATACGATTAATTGCCACATCTTTCGTATAGAAATTATGACCTAAGGTAAAGCTCAATCCAATATTCTCACTAACGTCTTGATTAACGGTCATCAAAAAATCAGAGTTGATGTCTTTGCTATTAATGGTCTGATTGATCGCCTGACCCGATTGTGCCCCCGCCGAATTGACATCGTTGCGAAGCAATCGTTCGTCGCTGTATGTGTCTACTCCTAGGCGATAAGTAAAATTTAACCACGGAAGTGGATCATACGATAACTGGCTGTAACCAATAATTCGGTTGACATCATCCGTAGCAAAGTTCTTATTAACCGTGAAGTAAGGATTATCATAAACACTACCACCTCGGTAATCGCGTTGGGTACCATCCTCAAATAAGAAACCGGCACTATTATCAAAAGTTGGGGCCGTACGTAGTAATCCTAGCATTACCCCCGAAGTGTTAGAACCATTCTGAACCCGCTTGCCACCGGAATTAATATAGTTCGCCGAAAAAGTAACATCGAAATTTTTAAATACTTCGGTAGAGGTAGTAGCTCGAAAACTAGTTCGTGCGAAGGAGCTATTTGGCATAATTCCGGTTTGATCGAGCCGGCCAATAGAAAAGAAGTAGTTGGTAGCATTGGTACCACCTGAAACACTAACGTTATGCGTGGCATTGCTACCCGTTTGGAAAAAATCTTCCGTATTATTATAAGCTTGGGGTACTTGGTTGGTAGCTCGCGGATCATCAGCCGGAACAATTAGGCCAAACTGATCCCATCGGGTAGTTTCGTTAGCGTACCGAAGATCGCTAATCCGAGGACCCCAACTAGTACCGGTAGAAAACCCATTCATGGCTGCTCGGAAAGTGGGAACACCTTCGATTAGTGAACCCTGCGAAAATTCGGTTTGTAGCTCCGGTAGTTTGTTTACCTGATCTATGGTGTAGCCAAAGTCGTAAGAGATTTTAGGTTTTGAGTTACGTTCACCTTTTTTAGTGGTGATCACTACTGCTCCGTTCGCCGCCCGTATACCGTATAATACGGTGGCAGCGGGACCTTTTAAAACGGTAAGTGATTCAACATCTTCCGGGTTAATATCAATAGCCCGGTTAGAGTTCGTTACTCCCCCCGAACCTAAACTTGAAACCGCGTCTTCGGGTGAATCAGCGGCATTGTAGGTAGAGTTGTCAATCGGTACTCCGTCAATCACGAAGAGCGGTCCGTTGCTGCCTTGAACCGATTTGTTACCCCGAATCCTAATTTGAGCGGCGGCTCCGGGTGTTCCACCTGAACTCGTCACCTGCACTCCGGCTACTTTCCCACTTAATGCACTAACAAAGTTTGTTTCTCGGGCTTGCACAATCTCTTCAGCATCTACGTTCTGAATAGAATACCCTAACTCTCGCTTATTCGCTTCAATGCCCGCCGCGGTAACTACTACTTCAGAAAGTTGCCGAGTATCTGATTCCATCGCAACATCAACGGTTGATCGTTCATTTACAGCTACGGACTTCTGAGCGAAACCAATAAAGCTAAAGACTAACGTGGGATTTTCGGTAGAGAGCGTTACGCGGTATTCGCCATTTAAATCGGTGATGG
>NZ_JBARYM010000723.1:0-7514 GCF_049647865.1 Tunicatimonas sp.
CCTAGAGGCCGACGAATTATTAGCATTCAACCAACGTCTAACTCACCTTATTGATGAAAATATTAGCAACGAACAGTTTGATATAACTGATATCTGCGAGCATCTGCATCTTACAGAAAGAATCCTATACCGCAAAGTGAAAGAACTATGCGGAAGCACTCCCGCCAAACTGATCACCGAACGTCGGTTGGTGCGTGCCAAAATTATCTACGACCAGAAAGCATATAAATCCGTGCGGCAGTTGGCGCTATCGGTCGGTTTCAAAAACAGTACTCGCTTCGCCGAAAAATTTCAGTCGCAATTTGGCGTAAGACCCTAATATTCTCCTTCTCCCTATCAATTTCGCTTTTCTATTTCTCCCCCCTACACTACTGCTTTTTCTAATCCATTCTGAATACAAAATAGTAAAGATGTAGGGATTTATTACATAGCTTCCAAATACTGATACTCTTACTGACAAAAGTGTTTCGTCACTTGCCAGAGGCTTTTTTTGGACGTTTTTCGGTACAAATTGTGAAGATTGGTATCATAATTATTTTCATAACTGATCATTAATTGCTTACAAATGAAAAAATTTAAACTATCAGTATTCATCACAGCTTCATTACTCTTTGGCATCATGCTCGCCTGTAAAGACGAAGAAGAAGCCCCTACTCCCAATCCTCCTACTAATACACCACCGGGTGGAGGAACTACTGACCCTGTAGTGGTTACGGCGAGTGATACCACTTTCAACATTACCGAAAATAGTGCCATCGGTACATTAATTGGCAACATTCGGGCAGCGGCTAGTACCGAGGCACCCCTAAGTTATAGTATCGCTTCCCAGAGCATAAGCGGAGCAGTTAGTCTGGATGCTAGCAGTGGTAAACTTACTGTGGCCAAAGCAGAAGCATTTAACTTTGAAGAAAACAAGACGATTAGTGGGCAGTACATAGCCACCGCAGAGGGTACTAGTGACACCGCGCAGTTCACTATTAACATCACCGACGTAGACGAAGTGACAACTGCGGAAGTCACAGATAGCTTAGCGGAAAACAGCGCGGTGGGTACCGTTATTGGATTGGTAGCAGTAACCTACGAAGGCGACCAACCTACGTACGCAATTCAATCTCAGAAGCCGGCCGGGGCGGTTAGTATCAATGCAAAGGGCGAACTAATGGTAGCCGTCAGCGCTCACTTCGATTTTGAGACTAATGCAACAATAGAAGGGATGTATGCCGCTACGCTCGGAGCGAAAACCGAATCGGCTGCGTTTACGATCCACCTTGTTGATGTAGATGAGGTAAGTGTCACTGCCAAAGACATTAGCGGTAGCATTGATGAAAACAGCGCAAAAAATACTGTGTTAGGCAAGGTTGACGCTACTGTTAGCGGAGGCACAGCTACGTACAAAATAAAATCTCAGTCAGTAACCGGAGCCATCAGTATCAATGACCAGGGTGAGTTAACTATCGCTGATGCTAGTAAGTTTGACTACGAAACTAATAAGACCATTACCGGTGAGTACTAAGTAACCGTTGGTAGCAAAACTGCTACCGCTAAGTTTACAATAACCATTAATGATGTTACGGAGCTAACCGTAACTGCTACAAACTTCGACGCGAATGTAGATGAAAATAGCGCGGTTGGCACCAGTTTGGGAACAGTGAGTGCCACCGTAGCAAATGGAACTGGTACGATAACGTATTCTATTGCCAGTCAGTCGGTAGCCGGAGCGGTGAGTATCAGTGCTAATGGCGAACTTACTATAGCCGATATTAGTGCATTTGACCACGAAACCAATGCCCAAATTACCGGTAAGTACTTAGCTAAGGTAGGCAGCGCAACCGACCGCGCTAACTTCATCATCACGGTGGACGACGTAGACGATATAACGGTAACGGCAACCGACTTTACCAGCGATGTAGACGAGAATAGTGCTAGTGGTACTATCATTGGTACAGTCACCACCACACTAACCGACGGTACGGGTACGCTATCATACTCCATTGTCAACCAGTCAATAGCCGGAGCGGTCAGCATTAATAGCGATGGAGAATTGGAGGTAGCCACTGTTAATGTGTTTGACTACGAAACCAACACTCAAATTACGGGAACGTACGAGGTAGAAGTAACCGGTAGCACTTCGGCTAACCGTATCGCCACGGCTGATTTTACGATAGACCTGAACGATAAGTATAGCTGGACCAAAGCCGTTTTTGCCGGGCAAGCAGGCTCTATATCTACCACCGACGGTACCGGCACAGCCGCCCGCTTTAATGAACCGCTGGGAATGGACTTTGATGCTTCGGGAAACAATTTGTACGTTGCGGATAAAAACAATCATCGTATTCGCAGAATTACGGTTCCCGGGGCAGTAGTAACTACCTTAGCCGGTAGTACCAGTGGTTACCTTAACGGGACAGGCTCTACTGCTCGATTTGACCATCCGCGCGATGTAGTAGTAGATGGGTCCGGAAATGTCTGGGTAGCCGATTCAGACAACAATGCATTGCGTAAGATTACCACATCAGGGGTAGTTAGTAACACCACGCTTACTTTTACGCCCAATGGGATAGCATTCTCAGGAGGGGCCATCTATGTTACCCGCGACCACCAAATCAATAAGTTTGACTTAAATACCACCAGCATCGTAAACGGTTGGATTTTAGGCGGAGGTGCAGCCGGTAACAACTCTTTTGGTTATAAAGATGACCACGCTAACCGGTCTCTTTTCTACAACCCCAGAGGGATTGATCTGGATGCTAACGGCAATTGGTTAGTAGCGGATTACGAAAATAGAACCGTAAGAAAGATAGCTCCAACGTATGGTGCTACTGGTTTTAACCGAACGTACTTCCAGATTACTGACGTAGCCGTAGCGCCCGATGGTAAGATTTACGCCGTAGAATCTGGCAACGAACGAGTACGGGAAGTTACTTCTAACCTTACTTCCGTAGAGGAAATTATTGCCGACGGGTTCAATCGTCCGGAGGGTATCGCCATCCATCCTACTACCGGAGAGATTTATGTAGCCGATACTGGAGCACACTGTATTTACAAACTGACCAAAGTGGAAGAATAACGTTAGAAGTACTAATGAAAGAAGGTCAGGCAATTATGTCTGGCCTTTTTTAATGGTTCACGGCGACGTATTCAGAGAATAACTGCCCTAATGTATCCAGATCAGACTGCGTGTGCAAAGCACTAATCACCACCCGGGTGATGCAGTCACTATCAGGATTGGGGTACGGGAAACTGGATAGTACGCATTTTTCACTCAACGCATCGCATAGGTTCTGATCCGCACTGTAAAATACGGGGTACGTCCCGAAGTAGCGAAAGATACTATTCTCCTTGATGAGCGATTGAAAGTGTAAGACGTTAGTGCGTAGCTGAGCAAATAACACTGGGTAAAGCTTTTCCGCCCGTAGCATAGCGTATAAGTAGGCCGGAACTACCGGAGAGGCAGCCGTAAAGTAAGGGCTTTTCTTAAGCAATTGTATAAGCGTGGCATCACCTAGCACTACTCCGCCCGGAACACCGAGTGCTTTTCCTATTGACCCAACTACCACTAAAGACACATTCTTGGGCACTAGTTTTTTAACCGTAGCGTATATTCCTTCACCCCGCTCACCCAGTACTCCTAACCCGTGAGAATCGTCAATCACCAACGTTATTTTTATATGGTCAGGTAAATGGGCTACCCAATCGAAGGAATGAGCGCGAGCGTATAGCGGGTCTACGGAGTTGGCTACAATAATCACTTCCCGATGGTTGTAGCCTACTTTTGCTTCTAAGTGAGACACCCAACGGTGGTACTCGCCACTGCTGTTATCCTGCTCGTTGCGCCACAGAGCCGGGTGGGTTTGCGGAGCATACAAAAACTGCGAACTCTGATCTAGATGATGAATAAGGGCCTGCCCGGCTAGGTAACCCGATGAGAAGGTAAGGGCCGAGGGGGCGTGAGTGAAGTTAGCCAGCCAGGTCTCGGCTTCTTCGTAAATGGCTAGTTGCACATTAGAAGAGCGGGAGCTAGAATACCCAGTGCCGTACTGACGAAAGCCATCGCGTAGTACTTCCTGGAAGACAATATTTTTATGAATGCCTAAGTACGAGGTGCCACTAAAGTATAGCCGCTCTTTCCCTTCGGTGATGATGGTCCGCCCGGGCAGTGAATTTACTGTTATCATATACTAGACTAATGAAGTTGGGCTAGGAGTAAGCAACTGAACCCCGGTGCCGTTTTCGTCGGGAAAATGCACCCCGTCGGTCGTTATAGTCACGCCGGTAGCAATATCTTCGGCCAATAGTAAAGCTCCATCCATGTCTACATAGTTGAGCAGCGGCGACAGGTGGGCAATAGCCGATATTCCAATGGTAGATTCGGTCATACAGCCGATCATTACCTTCATATTGTGCCGTTGGGCTTCCCGAATCATACGGCGGGCCGGTGTAATGCCTCCGCACTTGGTTAGTTTAATATTGATTCCGTGGAAATGCCCCGCGCACTTTGCTACATCATCTTCAACAATGCAGCTTTCATCCGCTATTAACGGTAATGCCGAATGTTGGTACACTTCTTTCATACCGTCCCAATTATCAGCCTTAAGGGGTTGCTCAATAAATTCTACCCCTAATTTTTTTAGCTCCTGAGCATTCTCAATGGTTTCATCCACTCCCCAGGCGCAGTTAGCATCTACCCGAAACACCGCGTTGGTATGCTTCCGCAGTTCGCGCACAATGGCTAAATCTTCCGGGGTGCCCAGCTTAATTTTGTAGATTGGCCAGGGCTTTGCCTGCATCTTCCGTATCATCACTTCAATACTGTCGATACCCAGCGTATAATTAGTCGTAGGAGCATCGGCGGGGTTCAATCCCCAAAGTTTATACAACGGCTGGCCTACCTTCTTTCCGTACAGATCGTGTGCGGCCACATCGATTGCACAAAGTGTAAAGGAGCTATGCTGAAGTTCAGGTTGAAGTTGTTGCCACAGGTGGCCCGGCGTGCCGACTTGTCCCGCGTTTAAGACTTCATTGGCCAACGAGTACTCCTCAATACGTTCGCGTACCAGAGCTACCTCCTTTTGCATCCGTTCGATAGAAACTTGATAGTAATTGTTCGCGGTGCTTTCGCCTAATCCGGTTACGGTCTGACCTTGCTGGTTCGTGTCCGAAAGCTGAATAACAAGTGCCTCTTGCTCATTCCGCGATTCGTAGGAGATTCGGAAGGGGTCGCGCAATTTGAGGGTAAAGCTGTGTATGGATATGTTCATAGTACCAAAAATCAATCTCGAAAAGTACGGAAAATCCGTAACAATTAGTACAGATTTCTTAGATTACCCGTAAGATCATCTTAAAAAAGTTATAAAAAGATTGTATGTTTCAAGCTGTCGCGTAACTTTATAAAACTAACGCTACTCAACCTTTTTATGAAACTTCCCCGCCACTTTACTATTACGTTTGCCCTTATCTTATTTGTCACCGAGTTAATGGCTCAGGCACCAACCACCCGGCTACTACGCGACCCGGCAATCAGTAACGACTACTTAGCTTTTGTGTACGCCGACGACATTTGGCTTTCCGATCACAATGGGGCTAATGTTCGTCGCCTCACCACCTACGCGGGTTCCGAGTACGACCCATATTTCTCGCCCGATGGTCAGTACCTAGCCTTTACCGGACAATACGACGGCAATACTGATATTTATGTAGTGCCAGTAACGGGAGGGGAACCTAGGCGAATGACGTTTCACCCCGGAGCTGACCAAGTGCGGGGCTGGACTCCTGATGGGGAAGCCGTACTGTTTGCTTCCGGGCGGGCCCGGGCACCTTCTCCACTGCCTGATCAGTTTTGGACCATTCACTTAGATGAGTCTTTTCCTAAACCCTTTGCCGTACCGCGAGTCACCCAGGGGCAGCACTCGCCAGATGGGGAACGCTTCGCCTACCAGATGATCTACTCCTGGGAGTCGGAGTGGCGTAATTACCGCGGAGGGCAGAATAACCCTATCCGAATTATTGATTTGGAGACATTAGATGTTGAGAAAATTCCCTGGGAGAACAGTAATGATAAAGAGCCGGTGTGGATTGATCAAACCGTGTATTTCCTGTCGGACCGAGACTACGCTATGAATATTTGGGCGTATGATACTGAAACTAATAAGCTCAATCAAGTCACTTCTTTTACGGATTTTGACTGTAAAAACTTAGCGAGTGGAGCGGGAATGCTGGTTTTTGAGAACGGAGGAACGCTGTATCGAATGGACCCGAATCAGGGTGAACCGCAGCAGCTAGCCATTAGTGTGCAGGGAGATTTTGCTTGGGCGCGCCCTCACTGGGTCGATGCGCAGGATCAGGTTCAGCAGGCGGCGATATCCCCTAATGGATTACGAGCCATCTTCTCGGCCCGGGGCGACATATTCACGGTTCCCGCCGAAGAGGGTAGTATCCGTAACCTTACCAGTAGTCCCGGAGCGGCAGATCGGGCTCCGGCTTGGTCGCCCGATGGACAGCAGGTAAGCTGGTTTTCGGACGAATCCGGCGAGTACGCCTTGCTGGTGGCGGATCAATACGGTGATAATCTTCGTACCATCAAACTAGACGAACCTACCTACTTTTATACTCCGGTTTGGGCCCCGGACAGTAAACATATCAGCTTCGGAGATGCTGACCGTAACCTGTGGGTAGCCAATACCGAAACCGAAGAAGTTACTTTGATTGATAACGAAGGCTACGCGCATCCCGAGCGAACGATTTACCCTATCTGGTCGCCCGACGGCCAGTGGATTGCCTACACCAAACGGCTGGACAACGAGTACAACGCAGTTTTCGCGTATTCACTGTCCGAAGAGAAAAGCTACCAGATGACCGACGGAATGGCCGATAGCCGAAACCCCGCCTGGAGTCATGATGGTAAGTACTTGTATTTTACAGCTAGTACCGACTACGGTCTTAACGTAGGGTGGCTAGATATGAGCTCCATAGAACGACCGCTTAACCGAGCTATCTACGCCATAGTACTTTCGGCTGATGACCCCTCGCCGATGGCTCCGAAGAGCGACGACGAAACGGCCGAAGATCAAGCGGAAGCAGCGGAGGAAGATGAGGATCAGGAAGAAAAAGAGGATCAGGAAAAACCTACGGTAAAAATTGATTGGGAAGGACTGTCGCGGCGTATTGTAGCGCTAGACATTCCGGCGCGTCACTATACGGATTTACAAGCAGCTTCGGAAGCGTTATTCTTCACCGAGCAACTGCCTAACGAAGACGATTACGCACTTCATCAGTACAAATTTGAAGAACGAAAGAGCGAGAAAATACTAGACGAGGTAAGCGAATTTTATGTTTCTGCTAACGGACAGCAGCTACTGTATCAACAGTCCGGCAACCGTTGGGGTATCGTAGATGCTACGAACCCTAAGCCTTCGGAAGGTATGCTGGCCCTAAAGGGTATGATGATGAAAGTTGACCCGCAAGCTGAGGCGGAGCAGATGTTTAAAGAAGCTTGGCGGTTCCAACGCGACTACTTC
>NZ_JBARYM010000724.1:0-2946 GCF_049647865.1 Tunicatimonas sp.
GTCCAAGGTTGGGGGCGCGTGTCTATCTTCCAGTGCATAGCAATTTGAGCAGCCAGAATAGCGTGCGCCCGCTGGAAGATAATATCCCACCCGGTTTCTGCTTGATTAACGATCATATCTGACCAAACAAATTATTCATAGCTTCCATAAGGGTAGGATGAGCAATAGATGTACCCGTTATTTGCTCGGCAGTAAGATTTCCCATCATCATAAATAGCAGTGCCGAAGCAACTTCACAGCCTTCCATTCCCAGAATAGACGCGCCTAGTATAGTTCCCTTTTCTTCATCTACTAATACTTTCATAAACCCTTTGGTGAAACCTACTTCTTGGGCGCGAGCTACTTTACTCATCGGCATTTTTGCTATTCGGTAGTTAATCCCCTGTTCTTTAGCCTGCGTCTCGTTAAGCCCCACACGACCTAGCTGTGGATCAGTAAAAACTGCGTACGTTAATATCCGGTCTTTAACGGAGAGATTTCCACCCTCAAACAGATTCTTTTTTAGTATCACATAGTCGTTATAACTCACATTGGTGAATTGGGGACCACCCTTCACATCGCCAATAGCATAAATACCTTCTGCCGATGTTTCCAACTTATTATTCACCTGAATATGGCCTTTATCATCAACCTCAACTCCTGTATTTTCTAGTCCTAGCTCCTCTGTGTTCGGTACCCGCCCTACTGCTATCAGCACATGAGTGCAGTGAATATCTTCAGAAAACCCCTTCCCTTCGCCCGAGAGAATAACTTCTTCGCCTTCTCGCTTAATATTTTTAATCTTACAATTAGTAATAATGTTCAACCCTTCCTCTCGTAGAATTTCCTCCATTTCCTTTGATACGTCTTCATCTTCGTTATCTAAAATGCGCTCGCCACTGTGAAAAACTGTTACCTTACTACCGAAGCGATGGAACATCTGTCCAAACTCAAGCCCAATATAGCCACCACCGATCACAAACAGGTGCGGGGGCACTTCGTCAACCTCCATAATGGTGCGGTTGTCGTACCATTCTACTTGGTCTAACCCATCAATAGGAGGAATTAATGTTTTAGTACCTGTATCAATAAAAATGCGCTCAGCTTGTAATACTTGCTCTCCTCCTGCATTAAGCTCTACGGCAACCGTTTTATTGTCGGTGAAACGAGCTTTGCCTTCAATAAGATCAAGATTATCGGTGCTAGTGAGATTTTCATACTGACTACTTCGGGAAGATTCTACTAATTTATCTTTCCGAGCAATTACTTCCTTCATGTTTACGGATACTTCCCCTGTATGAATTCCGTACTCCTTTGCTCGGCGGGCCTCAAAAGCCGATTTAGCCGAAGCAACCAGTGTTTTAGTGGGAGTACATCCGGTATTAAGGCAGGTGCCGCCTACGTAATTTTGTTCAATTAGGGCAGTACGTATACCCTTTCCGGCTAAATAAGTAGCCATAGGGTTTCCACCCTGACCTGAGCCGATTATTATAGCATCGTATTGTTTTGCTTGAGACATATCAGTGGGTTTAAGTTAAAAAAATGCTGATACTGTAACCCGCTGGCTCGGCTTATGTTGGTATAAGGCGACTAGTAGAAATAAAATAATTAGTAAACGAGTGAGATAAGAGCTATAAGGCAAAGAAACAACACGGATTATACCGCTTTAAACTCAATGTGTAATAAAAAACAAACTCAATCGCCTTGCCGAAGTGAACGTAGGTTGTCTCGGGCTTTCTCGTGAGCTCTACTACTACGTTTGGCTTCCTTTTTTACCAGTTTATAGTATTCTTTAGCTCGGTTGGGATTATCCTGCTTTTCGGCAATCTCGCCCAAGTACAACATAGAATAGTGGTAGTAGCCAGACTCGGTGGCATCAATAGATCGGGCGTATTCTATTGTTTTATTATAGTACTTCTCCGCTTCGGTTAATTCAGCGCGCATTTGGTAGATTTGTCCTAAAAAGAAGGCGGCGTATCGTCCACTAGTCGCCTCATAACCGATCATGCTACTATCTATTTTTGCTAGAATCTCTAACGATACTCGTTCCGCATCACGGTGCTTACCTCGGCTGTAGAGCTGGCGCGCGTAGTACCGATGAAAATAAGCGTTATCAGGAAAAGTTTTGTGTAAGTATTCAGAAATACGAAAAGCCTCCCGGGGATCGTTCTGCTCTTCTGATAAAATTCGCATCAAAAAGTACTGAGCTTCCGTGCGGGTGTAGAATGCGTTATTAGCCGTTGTTTTTAACTGCTTAATTCCCAGCTCTTTATCCCCATTAGGAAAGAAAATCATCAGTGGACGTAGAATGGGATAATTATCTTTAATCCACTCGGCGTAGTAGTTATAAAGCGCATCGCCAAAAAGCAATTCCGGACTAAAGTCTTCCTTGCCCTTGCAAATCTCCAAATACTTTAAAGAAAGCCTTCCATCACTAGCCGCTTTTCTAAAGTCGCGGCGCTCGGAATGTAGTCGCCCTTTAAAAGCGTAGGCCGCCGCCAGAAAAAACGCTGCCTCAGGGTCTTCGTCATCCTGGTCAAGCATTCGTTCAGCCAGTACGGTGGCTGTATCCATGTAAGCTACGCAACGGTTATCGTACTTAGTTTCATGCGGATTAGGCACTATTTTCCACCATTGGCTCAAGCCTAATAGAAAATAAGGCAACGGATGATTGGGATGATCTTGTTTAATCCAGCGAAACTGCCGTTCGGCCCGAGCGAACTTAAAGTTGTACATATCATTTACCGCATGAGTTGCCTCAATCTGCATGTTCATATCCAGCAACAGTGGCTGTTTTTGCTGAATTATTTCTGGGGCCTGCGATTGTCCGTATACAACAAATCCACCACCGGACCCTAATCCCCATGCAAGCAACCAAAGAATTCGTAAGCTATTCATAAGCACATTTACTCTCAAACTACTAACAAAAGTTGCCAGTAAATATTTCATTCCAACAGAAAATTATAG
>NZ_JBARYM010000725.1:0-8273 GCF_049647865.1 Tunicatimonas sp.
TCAATACACACATCGTGGCAGTGGTTAAACAGCGGTTGCTTCTGCACCATTAGTTGCAGCTCACCGTCGCGATACACCGGTTCAGTACCACCAGGATTCGAGATTACCTTGTTGTTCTTACCTAAAATCGTTACAAAACCCGAGTCAGGGGTTTGGTTTAGGTACTTCAAACGCGACCAGCACACTCCGGCGTACAAGTTTTCATCATCAATCACTGGGCGGCACACGTAAGCTCCGGGCAAAAAGATCGTCTCTATATACTCACCATCCAGCGAGAATCGCTTAAATGCATTGTGGGCACGAGAAGTGCAAAGCAACGTTAAGTTATCAGGGTTGCGGGTGTCAATGGCTACGCCGTGAGCGGTAGAAAATTGAGAATCACCATCGCCCTTGCCGCCAAAATGGCGAATATAGTTTCCATCAGCGTCGTACTGAATAATATACTGATGACCATAGCCGTCAGCTACGTAAATATCGCCATTGGGAGCAATCGCTGTTTCGGTAGGTTTATAAGGATCTTCCTCTTCATATATACCTAACTCGTGTGGGGTTTTCAGGGTCATTAGCTTCTTACCATCTACTGTCGTTTTGTCAACCCGCCCCCCCGGATCGCAAATAAACAGTACATCTTCTCCACCTTCATCAAATATCGTTAAGCCGTGCCCCCCCGGATATTGATCTCCCCACGAATCTAGCAACTTACCTGATTTGTCGTAAATAATAATATTGTTCTTAGTCTCGTCAGTAATCATGATGAGTCGCCCTTGAGAGTCCATCACCATTTCGTGGCAATTATTTACCGGGGTCTCGCTAGGGTTAAGATCTCCCCATTCTTTATGTACTCGATATTTGAAGTCTCCGTGACCAATAATGTCTTCCATGAGTTTAGGTTTAGTAGGTTGAATATAAAAGTTATAAGGAGTTATAAAAGCAGCTCCGGCAAGAGCGGTAGTTCCTTTTAAGAAGTTACGACGAGAGCTAGATGATTCTGACATGATAGATTAAATGTTGTGTATTGAGTGTCAGTAAATATACTAAGCTCAATGCTAAAGTGGTACAGAGAAGGTGATTTTCTGATCATCAGAAAAAAACAGAGAAATATAAATGCGATTAATGTATCAATCTGGGGGAAAATCCCTCGCCTTTAGGCGAAGACTTTAGTTTTATATTTTTGCGGGATGCAACACTATCGCAAGACATCCCATACCACCTATGACTGCAAGTATCACATTGTATGGATCACCAAGTATAGGAAGAAAGTATTAGGCGGTGAAGTTGGTAAACGAGTCCGGGAACTCGTGCGAGAGATATGTAAGCGCAACGAGGTGGAAATTCTACGAGGTCATGTGTCCAAAGATCACGTACATTTGTTTGTCTCAGTGCCACCTCATTTGGCTGTGTCCAAGTTAGTTCAGTATTTGAAAGGAAAGAGCCGACGCGGCGCGGTTCATACAAGCTGATGCAGGAAAACAAACAGATATCAAGACTGTTCTGGGGTCGTCATCTTTGGGCGCGCGGGTATTTTGTGGCGACTTCGGGCAATATTACCGATGAGATAATTATGGAATATATCAAAAACCAAGATGCTAGTGATACAGACGGTGAAGAGTTTACAACCGTTGAATAGCTTTAGTCGGCTTTAGCCGAAGTCAAACCCATCGGTCTTTAGCCGATGGTAGTTTAGTTCGCAATAGTACTTACGCTAAAACACCTTTCACCAGCTTGCCGTGTACATCGGTCAGGCGGTAACGCCGACCCTGATGTTTAAACGTCAATCGCTCGTGGTCTACACCCAGCAAATGCAATAACGTAGCTTGGAAGTCGTGCACGTGAACGGGGTCTTTCACAATGTTATAGCTAAACTCATCGGTTTCGCCGTAGGTGATGCCTGGTTTGGTTCCTCCACCCGCCATCCACACGGTGAAGCAGCGCGGATGATGATCGCGCCCGTAATTATCGGCGGTCAGCCTTCCCTGGGAGTAATTGGTTCGGCCAAATTCTCCACCCCAAACCACCAATGTATCATCTAGCAAACCGCGTTGCTTCAGGTCTTTTACCAAAGCGGCCGAAGCCCGATCAGTATCGCGGGCTTGAGAAGTAATCTCGCGGGGTAAGTCGGTATGCTGATCCCAGCCTAGGTGATAAAGCTGGACAAATTTTACATCCCGTTCGGCCAAGCGACGAGCCAGTAAACAGTTAGCCGCGTACGTTCCGGGTTTGCGGGCTTCTTCGCCGTACATCTCAAACGTACTATCTGGCTCATCCGATAAATCTAGCGCATCGGGTACCGAGGTTTGCATGCGGTAGGCCATCTCGTACTGAGCAATCCGCGACTCAATTTCGGGGTCGCCGAAATCCTGTAAGCGTAGTGTATTAAGTTCACTCAAACGATCGAGCACATCACGACGAGTTTTGGCATCCATACCCTCCGGGTTGTTCAGGTACAGCACCGGATCGCTCCCCGCCCGAAACTGCACGCCCTGATGCAAAGAGGCCAAAAAGCCATTTCCCCATAGCCGGGAATAAATAGGTTGCGGCCGTTGCGCGCCCCGCGATAGCAGCACAATGAAGGTTGGCAAGTTCTGATTGTCGCTACCTAAGCCGTAACTCAGCCAAGAGCCTATACTAGGGCGGCCCGGTTGCTGCGAACCGGTCTGGAAAAAAGTGATAGCCGGATCATGGTTGATCGCCTCGGTATGCATGGTTTTAATGTAGCACAGTTCATCGGCAATCTCCGCCGTGTACGGCATTAGCTCACTTACCCAGGCTCCGCTTTGTCCGTACTGCTTAAAGTCAAACATAGGCGCGGCCAGCGGAAAGGAAGACTGATTAGCGGTCATACCCGTAAGTCGTTGCTCACCCCGCACCGAGGCGGGTAGCTCCTCCCCGTGCATCTTGCGCAGCATAGGTTTGTAATCAAACAAGTCCATCTGAGAAGGCCCGCCACTCTGGAACAGATAGATCACCCTCTTCGCTTTGGGAGCTACATGAAGTTTATCCAGTATACCCGCTTCCGGCTGAGTGTTTCCACCAAGTGTGCTCCTTGAGTCACAACCTAATAGGTTTCCTAAGGCCAAGCCACCTACGCCTAAGCTCAAACGGGACAAAAAGTGCCGACGGTTTAATTGATGAAAATGTTCACCTAAAATATCCATAACCTATTAACTTCTAAATTTAGCTTCGTCGAGATTGAACAACGTATTGGCTACAATCGTCATTGCCGCTAGGCTTACTGAGTTCAATTGCTCATCGTAGGGTGCTTCCCCCGTTTGTAGTAGTTTTGCGGCTTCATTTTTCTGGTCTTGGTAATAAGCCTGCTTTTCTTCGTATAGGCTAAGCAAAATTTCCAGTTCATCTTCCGTTGGAACCCGGGATGTAACCGCCCGAAATCCGTGGGTGATCTGGAGTTTTGGGTCTCCGGTATTTTCCTTCAACATCACTTCCGCTAGCTTACGAGAGGCTTCCACTAACTGAGGATCGTTTAGTAGAGCTAGTGACTGAAGCGGAGTGCTGGTACTTTGTCGTTTCACCGCGCAGAGCGTACGTTCAGGGGCATCAAACATCACCATCGTCGGGGGTGGGATTGTTCGCTTCCAGTAGGTGTACAGACTGCGACGGTACAATCCTTGCCCTTTGCTCGGGCGATATTTGTTTTCTCCAATCTGGTTGGCCATCGCCTTCCAGATACCGGCCGGTTGGTAAGGCTTTACCCATTTTCCACCAATACTATCTACCAATAAGCCACTAACTGCTAACGCATTGTCCCGGAACATTTCGGCCGTAAGGCGAGCATTAGGCCCCCGAGCTAATAAAAGGTTCTCCGAATCCTTTCGGTATTTTTTAGGATCAATCTCGGCTGACTGACGGTAGGTAGCCGACATCACAATAAGCTTCTGAAGGGCCTTTACATCCCAACCTGATTCTCTAAATTCTACCGCTAGCCAATCCAGCAATTCGGGGTGGGTAGGCAAGTCGCCCTGATTCCCGAAGTCTTCTGGTGTGCCTACCAAACCTCGGCCAAAGTACATTTGCCAAAACCGATTTACGGCTACTCGAGCAGTTAGCGGATTATCTTCGTGAATGAGCCACTGTGCTAATCCAAGACGATTTTGCGGATATTTTTCGTTAAAAGCTAATAAAGCACCGGGAGTATTAGGGTTTACCGAATCAGTGGGGGCATCGTAAGCCCCCCGGGCAAGAATGAAGGCAGGCTTCCGCTCTTCCTGTTCCTGCATCACCATTACATTAGGAATGTTAACATCGGTAGCCCGTAGCTTTGCCAGTCTTTCATTTACCGATTGAAAATCCTGACGGACACTCGCTAAATAATGATGGTACAAATTCTCTTCCGAAGTATCCAATGGTGTTTCCGCTAGGGTTTGTACTTCCAAGGGACTAAGTGTCCGGTGGTAAAGTCGTACTTCGTCAATAGTGCCTCCGGCAAAACCGTAGGTATCGGTAGAGCGGGCTCGGTGGTTCCAGTGTCCAACCAAAAAGGTATTGCCGTTCTGGATCGGATTTCTGCCCAGATTATCTTGCTGTACCGTGAGTGCTTGAGCTTTTCCATCAACGTACAATTGTACCCCTTGGGCTTTCCCCGAACCATCGTAGGTAGCAAATACATGGGCCCACTGCTGCGGACTAATCCTTGCCTTCGTCGTCACTTCAATGTACTGCTGTCCCTCGTGGTGAATTATGCGTAAGCTCAAGCGATTATCTGTAGTCAACGTTAAATCGTAGCCCTGGCGTTGAATTTCTCCGTTGCGTCGACTGAATAACCCTGCCCGCTTTTCATGCTGATTGGTATGTTGAATCCATCCACCGAACGAGAAGTGTTCGTAATGATCAAAATCGCCGATGTCGCCCAGCGTGAGGAAGTTTGAGCCATCAAACTGCAGTCCTTTTCCTTTCTTAGTAGAAACGTGCTCGGGCAACGCTATTTTGGTAGGAAGGGCCACATTCATTCGGGCGGGTAACGAGCCATCGCTACTTCGGAACTCTTCATTTTCCAGAACATCTAGCTCAAAGTGCGCGATCAGGTCAGTTTCAGTGTCCACCGTTTCTTCGATAACGTTATTTGCTAACCAGTTCTTGAAAGATTCGTCCGGCCGTTTCTCTATTTGCTGTAGCTTATCTTCCAATACCAGAATTGTAGAATCTACGAAGGCTTTCTTAGCTTCCAGTTCAGCATCTTGCACCCGCATGGTTGGTTCGGGCGATTGGTCAAGGTAGTTGATTTGTCCGCGCTCGGGTACGTTATTGAAAAAGGCAAACAGTTGGTAATATTCCTTCTGAGAAATGGGATCGTATTTATGATCGTGGCAGCGAGCGCATTCCACGGTGAGACCAAGAAAAGCGGTAGAAAAAGTGTTGGTTCGGTCGGCAACGTATTCGGTCAGGTACTCCTCCTCAATCACTCCACCCTCCTGGGTAATGGCGTGGTTACGGTTAAATCCGGTGGCTAATTTCTGCTCGTAGGTAGCGTTGGGTAGTAAGTCACCCGCCAGTTGCCAAGTAATAAACTGGTCATAGGGTAGATTTTTGTTAAAAGCATTGACTACCCAATCGCGCCAAGGCCACATGGTTCGGGGGCGATCATCCTGATACCCGTGGGAGTCGGCGTAACGGGAAGCATCCAGCCAAGTTGGGGCCATTCGTTCTCCGTAGTGCGGAGAGTCTAGCAAACGCTCCACTACCTTTTCATAAGCCTCAGAAGAATCATCTTGCAAAAATTCGGCGATTTCTTCTGAAGTAGGAGGCAAGCCGGTTAGGTCAAATGTCACCCGACGCAGTAGTTTTTCTCGGCTAGCTTCGAATGAAGGTTTCAGGCCCTCTTGCTCGAGACGCGCCAGCACAAATTGGTCAATCGGGTTGGCTATCCAATCCGCTTTTTTAGCTTCAGGAAGTTCAGCCTGTTCGGGTGGAGTGAATGACCAGTGAGGCTTCCATTCCGCTCCCTGTTCGATCCATTTTTTTAATACTTCTTTCTCGTATGTAGTTAACACCAGATTAGACTCAGGCGGAGGCATCACTTCCTCGGGATCGTCCGAGGTAATACGTTGGTAAGCTACGCTTGCTTCCAGTCTGCCAGGAACAATAGCGTGGCCTTCACTTTCGGTCAGAGCAGCAAACGCTCCCCCTTCCGTATCCAGCCGCAACCCCGCTTCCCGATGATTATTATCCGGGCCGTGGCAAGCAAAGCAACGATCGGACAAGATGGGTTTGACGTGGAAATTGAAGTCTACTTTTTTAGGAAGCTGCTTAATTTCCTCAGCAACCTTTTCCTGCTGCTGACAGGCTACGATAAATAGTAGTAGACTGAACGATATAGCTTTATACATAAAACAAGCTCTTCCTACCAAGATAAGAAAAGATTGCTAGCTTAATCGAAATTATGCGTACAATTAACCCGAAGTCAGTGACAGCTACCCTAAAGAGAGGGTAATCCCAGCACATCCGCACCCTGCTCAAAGGTCACGTCTACCGGAATGCTTTGTTCGGATAGGCGGTCTAAATCCGCCTGCAACTGTGGGCTGATCGTTCCCTTTTCGGCTACTAACTGGGCAACCCCATCGTAGTCACCATCGCCCTGCAAGGTCAGAATATCCTGGGATAGATCGTTCATGGCCTGCTGCATCTGATCGTAGTTTACGCGGTAGGTGCCGGTTTCAGCATCGCGCTCAAAGGCTCCTTTTTCTTGGAAGTAGCTAAACCGAATCATGTTGGCTTTGCCATGGGCACTGGATGCCCCGAAGCGCACCGAGCGGAAGATGCTGGCTAGAAAAGTAGTATAGAATTCCTTCAGATCGCCTTCCAGTTCTCCGTCTTTGTGCAACTGAGTTACCATGTACAAACCAAGCACATCGGCTTTTCCCTCTTCCAGTGCCGAAGCGTGTTCCTTCAAGGCTTCACGGACCGTGCTCTGGCCGTCAATGGTATTTTTGATACCTAAGCCGTGGGCCACTTCGTGGAACATGGTGTTGGCAAAGAACGCATCAAAAGTGATATACTGCCGCTGTTCCGGGTCAATCAAGACTTCAGCTAGCGGTACTAAAATTTCGTCGTACTTCGCCTGCATAGCATTCTTCAGTTGCAGTCGGCGGGTACCCTTCTTGAGTTGTACTTCTTCGTCGTTGGGCAAATTGATCGCTATAGTTTTACTACCGGCGTTGCAATCACCCGCGTAATACACTACATCGTAAGCGTTTAGCTCAGCATCGCTACCGGGTTTCTCTTGCTTGTATCGGTCGTCTACCGGAAGATTTTCCTGTAGTTGCGGTAGAAACTGAGCGTACTTCGCCAGTCGCTGGCTCCATTCCTGATCTTTAATTAGGATGTAGGCTTCGTGGGCCGCCTTGTAGCCAAATAGCTGATCTTCGTAGGTTTCAATTGGGCCAATTACCACGTCGATGGCGTTGTTTTTTACATCCATCCAGGCCAGATCACTTGCTTGGTATTCGTCGGTGAGCAATGCTTCAGATCGCAACTCCAGATACTTTTTAAATTCAGGATCTTCGGCTAGCTCAGCAGCTTGCTTCAGTAAATCGGAAGCTTGTTGTACTTCTTCAGCAAACATTTCGTGGTAAGGAATGCTGATTAGTTCGCCGCTTTCGTTGCGCCGGATAAAGGTGTATAAACTCGCTTTATCGGCTAGTTCCGCTTGCTCAAATTCTTCCTTAGTCATATTGGCCGGATAGAAATTAGCTCCTGCCGGTTTTGGTCCCACTCCCTCCACAAAAGGCTTGTTATTATCCAGCCGATCCCAGGGTCCGTAATTGATATTGATGTATTTTTTTAGACCGTCATCGTCAACCATACCGATTAAACTGTCTTGCTGCCCGTAAGCTTCATACCAGAATAATCCGTCCATAATATCGGCAGCTTCAATCAGCAGGGAGATTATTTGCTGCTGGTTATCGGAAAGGTGATCGAGAGAAGTCTCGAGCCGGACATTGGTGTATTTATCCAGCCGGTTGCTAATAGAGTTAGAGGTAGTTTCCGCCGGACGTTGGTCAGCCGATGACGATTCGGAAGAAGAACCGCAATTGGATAGTAGAACAGCGCAGCACCCGATTAGGAGATTGGTAAGTAGCCGATTCATGATGACTAGGTTGAATTAACAAAGGTACGCCAAAGCTACGAAAAATTTGAAAGCTACGGATCAACGTATCTTGAAGAAACTTCCGAGGCTTTAGATTTGAATCGGAAGTTTTCGTTCGGCGGCTTCATACACCGCCTCCTGCACCCGCAGCGTTTTTAGATAGTCTAAACCA
>NZ_JBARYM010000726.1:0-1696 GCF_049647865.1 Tunicatimonas sp.
GTAGGAAAATGGCATTTGGGGCTAGGTCCGGAAGGTGGTCCCGACTGGAACGGGGAAATTAATCCCTCACCGCTGGAGCTTGGCTTTGATGAGTCTTTTTTGATTCCAGCTACCGGTGACCGGGTACCAACCGTGTACGTAGAAAATCGTTAAGTAGTCGGTCTTGATCCATCCGATCCTATTCAGGTGAGCTTTCGCGAGCCGATTGGAGACGAACCTACCGGGCGCGCTAATCCCGAACTGCTGAAGATGCATCCCAGCCACGGCCACGATATGACCATTGTGAACGGTATCAGTCGGATTGGGTATATGACCGGGGGCAAGGCAGCCCGCTGGGTAGACGAAGATATGGCCGATACTATCACCAGCCGGGCGGTTAATTTTATTGAGCGAAGTCAGGACGAACCGTTCTTCCTCTATTTTTCTACCCACGACATCCACGTGCCTCGCGTACCGCACCCCCGCTTTGTAGGTAAAAGCGGGATGGGGCCTCGGGGTGATGCCATGCTCCAACTGGACTGGAGCGTGGGGCAACTCTTACGAACGCTGGATAGCCTGCAACTTACGGAGAATACCATCGTCATCTTCACTAGCGATAATGGGCCGGTGGTGGACGATGGTTACCACGATGAAGCGGTGGAAAAACTGGGCGAGCACCAACCAGCCGGACCGTTCCGGGGTGGTAAGTATAGTACGTTCGAAGCCGGAACCCGCGTGCCTTTACTCATTCGCTGGCCCAATAAAATAGAGCCGAGCGTATCCGAGGCATTGGTCAGTCAGGTTGATTTTCTGGCCTCTGTGGCGAATTTAGTTAGTCAGGAGGTACCGGAAGGTGCAGCAACTGATAGCCGAAACAACTTGGCGGTACTCATGGGCGAGAGTGAAGAAGACCGGGAGTTTCTGGTAGAACACGCGGCTTCGGGAGCCCTTTCCTTGATTCAAGAAAACTGGAAGTACATCGAGCCCAATGACCGTCCTTTCTACAATGAGAATACGGATATTGAATTAGGTAATATGTCCGAACCCCAACTGTACGATCTCTCGGCGGATCAAAGTGAACAGCAAAATGTTGCGAGTCAACACCCGGAAGTAGTGGCTGAAATGCAGGCTTTGCTGGAAAAAGTGAAGACTCAAAAATAAAATTGACGTAACCATAGCACTCATTAGGTAGAATCCAATGGGATACAATTTTGCTAATGCTACTTCAGCTGGCTGCTGTCCGGCCCTGAACAACTAGCGGTAACGGACGTTATTAAAGAAAATAGCCTTTTTTTAAGAAATCATTAATGCAGTTAGCATATCTGCTATTAAAGAAAATTATTTTGCATTTACGCCTTTGTTTTTTCAAATTAAAGAAATTTAAGTTGACGAATGCAGAGTGAAGATGGTCATTATACCTTAGTGAAAGCACTAAAACGTGGCAGCACTGCCGCTTTTAAGCAGGTATACGAACGGTACAAACGCCCACTGTACGCTACCGCCCTACGCTATCTTAAAGATAACCAACTAGCTGAGGATGTTTTGCAAGATGTCTTCGTAAAATTATGGCAAAATCGAGAGGCCCTGGACGAGCAGCAGTCTTTAAAAAACTTTTTATTTGTGTGCTTAAAAAACCAGGTACTTAACTTTATCCGGTCGGAGCAAGTGCGTATCAAAGCAGCTCTGTTAGCCAATCAGAACCAAGATAGGGTTTCTC
>NZ_JBARYM010000727.1:0-9199 GCF_049647865.1 Tunicatimonas sp.
GAGTACTGGTTACCGGAGCCAATGGCTACGTGGCTTCCTGGATCGTAAAGCAGTTATTAGAACAGGGAACGGCAGTGCACGCTACCGTACGCAACCAAGCCAATACAGTTAAGTATCAACATCTGCTGGATATTGCCACGCAAGCCCCCGGCACCCTGCATATGTTTGAAGCCGATCTACTGAAACCGGGCTCGTTTGATGAAGCGATGGTAGGCTGCGATGTAGTCATGCACACCGCCTCGCCCTTTAAGTTGCAGGTAGATGATCCTTATCAGGGGCTTATTGATCCGGCGCTGGAAGGCACCAACAATGTACTAGATGCAGTTAATAAAACCCCTTCGGTACATAGGGTAGTGCTTACCTCCAGCGTGGCGGCGATCTACGGCGATAATCAAGACCTTGAAAAGATAGGTAATCGCCGTTTCACCGAAGCAAACTGGAATACTACGAGCAGTGCCGAGCATCAGCCTTACTCTTATTCTAAAACTTTGGCGGAACGCCGAGCTTGGCAAATGGCAGAAATTCAAGATCACTGGAATCTGGTAGTCATCAATCCCGGGTTAGTAGTGGGGCCACCTCTTTCGGATCAGTCGGGTTCTGAAAGTATTAAAATTATACAACAATTGACGGATGGCAGTCTGAAGATGGGTGTACCGCAACTGCACAACGGGGTGGTAGACGTTCGTAATGTGGCCGAAGCGCATATTGCTGCTGCCCAAAAGGACGGAGCTCAGGGGCGGCATATATTAGTAAATAAGGTGATGACTCTACTGGAGATGAGTGAAATACTACGAACAGAATTCGGTACCAAATATGCCTTGCCATCACGAGAATTACCTAAATTTCTGGTATGGCTCGCGGCTCCTACAGTAGGACTTACCCGAAAGTACGTTAAACAAAACGTAGGTTACCCTATTGCTTTTGATAATTCTAAGAGTACGGAGCAACTGGGCATCAATTATATTCCTGTTGCTAAAACTCTGACTGACCATGTGCGGGCTATGGAAAAAGAAGATAAGTCGGCACAGAAAACCATGACTAGCTAGATTTAAACATCTCTATTCTTTAAAGTATTCTAGTAACTTTTCATAGAAATCCTCCTTCATCCGTTCCGAATCAATGGAGCGATAGTAGTTGATCTTACGGTTACCACTGTCGCGAGAAGTCGTCACTTCTACAGTTTCGGCCCATTCGGGGTGAATGATAGCTTCAATAAGGGCTAAATCCCAGATAGTGCGCTTTTTTCGGCTACCGTCCAGGTGCTGGTACCAGCGGTCTACTAGAAAATTGCCCAATGGGTGAGCATTGGCTAGTTTTTCTTCAACTTCCGCAAAGGTAAAGGTCATAGCGGAAGCCACGTTTACTGGAATAACATTCATTTCTACCTCGGAGATAAGCAGAATTTCTAAAGCTTGGGCATCCATAATGGCATTGAAATCTACGCGCTTCAGAATATTCTGTTCAAAATCGTAGCTACTACCCAGCCAATAGAGTTTAATGCGCGACTCAATAGACGGATCGATGTAGATAGCGGAAGCTACGTTGGTTAGGGCACCTAACGCTACCACCGTAAGTTTTTCTCCAGATGGAGTTGCTTTGACTTGTTTAATGATCTCGTAAGCTGCTGCCGAATGCTGAGCTTGATCACCCCAATCGTACATTCGGGCTACGCCACCCCGGCGGGTAGGTACCGAAAGCCCTAGCTCTCCGAGTAGTAGTTGATTCAGTCGATGGCTATTTTCCATGGTGTTAGGCTCCGCCCACTGGCTGGTTTGCCAATGAGTAGCATTGAGGGCTACAGTATTCCAGGAGGGTTCAATTAGAGCCCGAGCAATTGCGTACAGATCATCTACTTCATTACCGGTATCAGCGTCTAAAACGATGCGAGTGGAGGACTGACCAAATGCGGATAGTATAGTGAAATAGGCGAAAAGAAGGAGGGCAAGCTTGCAAGGGGTATACTCACAGCGAGATAAAGTTTTCATAGAAAATGCAACTTAGGTATGAATGCAGTTTACGCATTTCTAGAGGTGGGGGCAAACCGGATACGAAGCAATCTATCTGGTAATAAGAAGAATATCAGAGCTAACTGCCAAGGTTATTAGTACAGATCAAGATTTCCCTATTTTGCTTCGGTCTTCTTAAAGTAGCGGCAAAAGTAGGTTAGCCCGCACTGTTCGCATTTAGGTTTTCGAGCGAGGCAAACATAGCGTCCGTGTAAAATAAGCCAGTGATGGGCTTTGGCTACGTATTCTTTAGGAATATGACGAATGAGTTGCTTCTCTATTTCCAATGGATTTTTAGCCGACTGCGTAGCTAATCCTAACCGCTTAGAAACCCGAAAAACATGGGTATCTACCGCCATTGCAGGTTGATTAAAAATAACCGAGGAGATCACATTAGCGGTTTTCCGACCGACTCCCGGTAGTTTTTGCAATTCGTTTATATCGCTAGGTACTTCGGAGTTAAAATCCTCAAACAGTATCTTTGCCATACCGAGCAGATGCTTGGTCTTATTGTTGGGATAAGAAATGCTTTTGATATAAGGAAACAGCTCATCGAAATGACTCACTGCCAGAAGTTCCGGAGTAGGAAACTTTTCAAACAGTGCGGGAGTGACCATATTTACTCGCTTATCTGTACACTGAGCACTCAGAATAACGGAAACCAGCAACTCGTACGGAGTACGGTACGTCAGCTCAGTTTCTGCCTCAGGCTGATGCTCGGTAAAGTAAGCGATGAACTCCCTAAACCGCTCTTTCTTAGTCATAAAAAAGGTAGCTATTCTTCAGCTACCCGAATACCAAATGTTTTAGAATACGCCAGAATGCTATTAATAGTCTGGCTCGAAGGCTCTTTATCGATAGATATGTTTTCCATTCGGCTTTTTACCGAATGTAATTTGTGAAACACATCCATCAACTCGCTATCTAAGCAGAGCGCTTCTTCAAATCGGTGGGCTTCTTCAGCCGACATCTCGTCGTACGTGTACCGTACTGCGTCATCCAGGGTAAATGTTTGGATCATAGGCGATATTATGTTTTTGCATCTTCTTTCTCAAATTAATGAGAGCGTAGCGCATACGGCCTAAAGCCGTGTTAATACTCACCCCAGTAGCATCGGCAATTTCCTTAAAACTCATGTCCATATAGTGGCGCATGGTCAGGACTTGCCGCTGTGCCTCGGGCAATTCTTTGATTAATTGCCTTAGTAACGTATGAGTATCCTTTTTTATTTGAATCGATTCGGCAGAATCTTCAGAAAAATCTAACGTGTTGAAAATATTACTGCCATCTTCTACCACAATAGTGGGATAACGCCGGGTTTTTCGGAAGTGATCGATAGAAAGATTGTGAGCAATTCGCATCACCCAGGGCAGGAATTTGCCCTCTTCGTTGTACCGTCCCGATTTAATGGTGTTCACCACTTTGATAAACGCTTCTTGCAAAATATCTTCTGCAATGCATTCATCTTTTACGATCATGTAAATTGCGGTGAAAATTTTGGCTTTGTGCCGGTTTACCAGTTGTTCAAATGCTGCCTCATGCCCTTCCTTGTACAGAGACACTAACTTGCTGTCGCTTACTGCGTACTTCTTCATTAATTCAAGTGTTTAGTGAGCGTAGAGATTTTTTACATAAAACTGGTTTAGAAATGAATAAATAGTGTTTATAAAAATGACAGCCTTCAAAAATAACTAAGTAACAAATAATATGCAAACTTCTTATTTGCGAAGTAGAAAAACTATACTTTATTTCAAATAAACTAAAATTTTTCAAAAAGATAAGCTAATTGTTAAGAACAAGATAGCAAATAGCCGACATTTTACCGAACTGGCGGATCGCTGGTTCGCGTAAGTTTACACTATGAAATAAAAAATGAGTTTGGGTGAAAAGCCCAAACTTATCTTAATAAAATTACTGTTTTTCTGCCAACTTTAGTATTTAATAAATGTAAGAGCCTGTTTTCCTTGTTTTTGCACCGGTACTACTACATAACCGGCATGTATTGTTTTAGCAAAAGAAGGGACTAATCGCAATCGATAGCTTTTGCGACTTAGCAAAGTTTCCAAATCAATATCTCCAGAAGAAGTTATTTTTACCAAGGAAACATCCGTTGAACTTTTAATAGCATTATTAAAGATAAGATGATACGTATCGTTATGATGCGTTAGGGCAAAAGAAGTATACAAATCTCGTTCCTCAGTTGATTTCTGACTTTTATCAATAATACGTAGCCACGAGTCGCTTTGCGGATTAATTTTTATGGCCAGAATTTTCTTGTATATATCACCTAGTTCCAGATCAGCATCAATAGGGCTAAAACCGCTTAAGCTCAGTTTAGGCTTCACCACTGGTCCTCGTTTGTAAGATTCGGCGAAGAAAACCACACTACCATCTTCTTCTTGCACCATATGCTTCACCGTATATTCCTCTGCGTATTTCTTATCATCTTTCTGATTAATCTCTTTGGTATCTTCCTCAGGGAACGGATGCTCAGTTATTTTGCCATCCTGAATTAGCAGGCCACCTTCTAAATCATTGTTGTTAGCGTTGGCGTAGATACCAGCAAATACCGGTTGCTGCTGCTCGTTGAGCTGCATGCCTAAATTAATAATAAACCGATTGTTGGTGGGAATGTCAATAGTCTCTACTTCATCCTGATCAGGATGATATTTGTACATAAAGTACTCGAAATCTCCGGCAGTCTTCTTAAAGCCGTCGTTGCCGAAAGAAGCAATCAGCATATAGAGCGTTCCGTCATTGGCCAAGGCGTAGCTTTCTACCATTTGATAATTACCGCCAGCGCTGGGCAAATCGATAAAGCCCGACCAGGCTTCTTCCATATTTTCATCGAACACCATGCACTGTAAGTCACTAGTTACATCGTTAAAAAAGTTGTAATTAAATAGTAGCATCATTTTGTTACCATCGGCACTTTCGGCATGGTTAAAAAAGAAGCTGCGTCGCATTTTACTAAACTGGGTAGAAAAATAGCTGCGGAAGTAGCTACCAACGTTCGCCGTAAAAATTTGGGGATATAGATTACTAACCTGTCGGGTTTCACCTACCTGATTGAGATCAGTACCGTACGTTTGCAAATAAATTGGATACAGAAGCTCTTCATTGGGTTCGTCTTCGTACAGTAGTGCATGTAGTTGATTCTGGAAGTAGAAAGTGTAAAAATACTCCTGCGATCGCTCTTCCGGTTTCAGCACTCGGCTTTCTTGCAGCCCATCCGCTAGGCTGTAGTAGCTAACTACTTGCTTATTGTTAATACCGTTGTAGTAATAATCTTCGCCAATACCCGTAAAGACTCCCTGTTCATTACCGCCAATAATGAATAGATCGTCGTCATTACCAGTCTTCACATAATCGAAAATGCGAACATCTTGAGCGATGACCAAACAAGTGTAGCTACTGAAAAGTAGTGTTAGAATAGTTTTCATAGTAAGTTAAATCATTTAAGTATTAATGTACGCTCAAAAGAATAGGTAAACTTAAAAGTGGGAAAAAATTTAGATCGACAACAGACATACTGCTTAGCAATTCAAGAAAAGACGTAACGGAAGAATAAAATTCTTATTAAAAGCATAAGTGTTGATAACAAAATATTCTATTTTTGTCGCACTGCATCTTCGATTGATGAGTCTTTAAGATAAAAATCATGAAAAATAAGAAAAAAATATTGAACTACTTACCGAAATGGTAAGAAAGTAAGACCGTCACGAAGAAATCTTAAACCAGCATACTAACCGCTTAGATACGCATTCTGACCTACTAAAAGAAGCGGTATTTGTTCTCAACCGAATATTATTACAACTGAGGGTTGAGCAATTGGAACAGCACGTAGGATTATAAATCCAGTAAAAATAATTATGACCACTACTCAATTGGCCTCCATCGATACATTAGACCCTAAGCAGTTTATCATTATTAAAGGTGCTAAGGTCAATAACCTAAAAGGAGTTGACGTAGCCATTCCTCGTAATAAGTTGGTGGTCGTTACCGGGCTATCAGGTTCCGGTAAATCGTCGTTAGCTTTTGATACACTGTTTGCCGAGGGGCAGCGGATGTACGTAGAAAGCCTCAGCTCTTATGCTCGGCAGTTCTTGGGCCGAATGGAGAAGCCCGAAGTAGAGTATATTAGAGGAGTTTCGCCTGCCATTGCCATTGAACAAAAGGTAAATACCCGCAACCCTCGCTCTACTGTAGGTACCACTACCGAGATTTACGACTATCTCAAGTTATTCTACGCCCGGGTAGGCAAAACGTATTCGCCAACGAGTGGGGAGTTGGTTAGCCGTGATACGGTAACTAGCGTAGTAAACTTTATTTTCCGTCAGGACGAAGGTACCCGGTTGATGGTGCTTTGCCCGCTATTATTGCACCAAGAGCGATCATTAGCTGAAGAGCTAAACGTATTGTTGCAAAAAGGCTTTACCCGAATAAAGGTTGATGATGACGTTCTATTCATTGAAGAAGTTCTAGAAGGTGAACCCGATGAATCAGCGGAATACCGCATCTTGATTGACCGAGCTTCGGTGCAGCCGGATGATGAAGACTTACAGTTTAGGCTAGCCGATTCAGTACAAACTGCCTTCTTTGAAGGAGAAGGAATTTGTGAGGTTGAGATGGTTACTCCCGAAGGCAGCGAGGTGCACCGGTTTTCGGACAAATTTGAGCGAGACGGAATTATATTTGAGGAGCCAAGCGTTAATTTGTTCACGTTCAATAATCCCTACGGGGCCTGCCGTACTTGCGAAGGTTTCGGAAAAGTGCTGGGTATTGACGAAGACTTAGTGATCCCGGATAAAAGCCTGTCAGTGTACGAAGGAGCCATTGCCCCCTGGCGTAGCCACTCTATGAAGAAGTGGGCTGACCCCTTGCTAAAAAATGGTATTCGTTTCGATTTTCCTATCCATCGCCCCTACATTGATTTGACCGATGAGCAAAAGAAGGTTCTATGGACTGGCAACCGGTACTTTAAAGGGCTAGACAAATTTTTTCAGTATTTACAATCCAAGACTCACAAGATACAATACCGAGTGATGCTATCGCGTTACCGGGGCCGAACGGTCTGTCCTGAGTGTAAGGGAACTCGTTTGCGGGAAGATGCTTCCTACGTTAAAATCAGTGATACCCCGATTAGTGAGTTAGTGCTGATGCCCATTAGTAAGCTAATTTCATTCTTCCAAGAACTCTCACTAGATAAGCACGAAGAGAAAATAGCCAACCGCATTACCAAAGAAATCCGCAGTCGGCTAGAGTACCTGGATCAGGTAGGACTAGGGTATCTGACACTAAATCGACTTACTAGTAGTTTATCGGGCGGTGAATATCAGCGGATTAAACTAGCCACCTCGTTGGGAAGTGCGCTGGTAGGTTCCATGTATATTTTAGATGAGCCTAGCATTGGATTACACCCCCGCGATACCAGTCGATTAGTAGAAGTACTAAAAACACTGCGTAATCTGGGCAATACAGTGATTGTAGTGGAACACGAAGAAGAAGTGATGCGAGCTGCCGACCAGATTATTGACATTGGTCCCGACGCCGGACGACACGGCGGGGAGTTAGTATTTCAGGGTAGCCTGACGGAATTGCAGAAAATGAATGGCAGTGCCAATACCCACACCGCTCGTTATCTGAGCGGAGTAGATGCTATTCCAATCCCAAAAAAACGCCGTTCATTTAAGCATAAGATTGAAATTAAAGGCGCTCGGGAGAATAATCTGAAGCACATTGACGTAGATATCCCGCTGGGAGTATTGACGGTAGTGACCGGAGTGAGCGGATCGGGCAAATCTACGCTGATTAAGAGTATCTTATATCCAGCACTGGGTAAGATATTTGGAACGGTAAACGAAACAACTGGAAAGTTTGACCGACTGGAAGGTGACCTGAAAAAAGTTACTCAGCTAGAGTTTATTGACCAGAACCCCATCGGAAAATCGTCTCGCTCCAACCCGGTTACCTACGTAAAAGCTTACGATCAAATTCGGCAGTTGTACGCGGACCAGGCGCTGGCCAAACAGCGAGGATATAAACCGGCTTACTTCTCGTTTAACGTAGACGGAGGACGATGTGAGAATTGCCAGGGCGAGGGCGAAGTGACGGTTGAGATGCAGTTTATGGCCGATATTCACCTCACCTGCGAGGTGTGCAAAGGAAAGCGTTTTAAGAAAGAAATTCTGGAGGTAACCTACCAAGGAAAAGATATTGCCGAAGTGCTGGAGCTAACGGTAGACGAAAGTGTAGATTTCTTTGCTGGCCAGAACGGGTTAATTAACAAATTACAGCCATTACAAGATGTTGGATTGGGTTACATTCGACTGGGCCAATCGTCAAACTCGCTGAGTGGTGGCGAAGCCCAACGAGTGAAATTAGCTTCGTTTCTGGGGAAAGGGAGTAATAGCCGGAGCAATCAGAACGAACATTTATTGTTCATTTTTGATGAACCCACCACCGGACTGCATTTCCACGATATTCGCAAACTAATGGATGCTATTAATGCGCTTATTGAGCAAGGCAACTCCGTACTGATTATCGAGCATAACATGGAAGTGATTAAATGTGCCGATTGGATCATTGACCTGGGTCCGGAAGGTGGCGAACAGGGTGGCAATGTAACCTTTGCCGGACGGCCCGAAGAGATGATTGAGCTAGAAAATAATTATACCGCTCAGTACCTGCGGGAGAAGTTTTCGTGAATCCGAAAACGAGGCACCTATTCTTCTTCAAATCTTTCTCTAAACATCACTTTATTAACAGGGTGGTTCATATAGGGTTGCCAAGTAACTAACACCACTTTTTCATCAGCGGCAAAAGCATACCCGTATTCATAGATAAAGTAATAAACCATTCCGTTTTTAGTGCGGTAGAGATGGGTATAGAAATCGAACGAGAACTGCTGCTTGGTTAGCAGCGATTGGCGAATAGTGGTTTTTCCTACCGGGTTGAAGCCCTTTAAGATCGTTCGGTTTCGGCGCAGTACCTGATTAACGTTAGCGATGGTGACTTCGGCCTTTCGCTTTTTTTGATTGTTAAACAAAAAGCGGCATTGATCCGAACAAAACTTCTTATCAATCCTTCCTTGTAAGGCATCCCCACACTGCTGGCAACTTCTTCTTTTCATACTTATTCGTGTTTTTAAACGTGTATATACGGATATACTCGTTTAAGAACCTAGCTAATCC
>NZ_JBARYM010000728.1:0-10553 GCF_049647865.1 Tunicatimonas sp.
TCCTTCTGCCTGTATCCGGTAGTAGTTACCCAGTTGCCGCCGGTAGCCTACCCCCCACTGATGGGCCGTCTCCGGAGGCAGCTCACGGTTAGAGGGTAGCCACTGGTCGGTAGGCAAATTCATGAGCGGATAGGTTGACAAGTGGAGAAACTGGGCCATTCGGCTGTACGATACCCAGGCGGAAGCTAAAGAAGAGGGCCGATAGCGCAATGATAAACGAGGCTGCCCCCGAAAAAAGGTAACATCATCCAGTAGAAACGCCGACATTCTAAACCCCACGTTAGCGGTGAGTGAAGAAGCTAGCTGCACTTCATCTTCTACGTAAATGTCGACTTCCGTTCCGTATACCGTACGAGTGCCGTAGGTTGTATCTATTAATATTTGCTCATCGATACGTTGCACTAAATCTACCGAGTTGGGCTGGAATCCGTGTAAGGTGACACTACTCCCGAAGCGCAGGTGGTGGCGGGGGTTGGGTAAAAAGTCAAAGTCCAGTTTTGCGGCCCAATCGCGGATGCTCGAAATCCGTTTCCGATCGTATTCATTCACCAGCGGATCGTCCCCACCCTGGCTAGTTTCAATCCGCTCGGATTCATCACCGCGATAGTGGTAACGACTACGGGTTAAGGTCAGATTACTAAATATTCGTTGATTAAAAATATGGTTCCAGCGCAGGGCCGTTGTAAAATTCCCCCACCAAGTATCGCCATCAGACACTACCGTTCTGGTTTCATCCGTAGATTCAAAAGTTGTCTCAAAATTACCAGCTTCGCTTAGCCGGTTTCGTCCCGAATACACACTTAAATAGAGTTGATCACGGTGCGAAAATGTATGATTGATCTTCGCCGTTAGATCATGAAACCCGTAATATAAATTTCCTATACCATCCTGATCATTTGCTAGCAGTCGGGTTATTATTCCGGGATGGCCGTAGCGACCGGATACTAAAAATGAGGTTTTCTCACTGAATATTGGCCCTTCCAACGTAAGGCGAGTAGACAGCAATCCTATTTTACCGGTTCCCTGAAACTTCTCCCGGTTACCTTCTTTTAGCTGCATATCAACTACCGAAGCTAACCGTCCGCCGTAGCGAGCGGGGAAGTGCCCTTTGTAAAAATCTACGTAGTTGATAGCATCGGCATTGAAGATGGAGAAGAAACCAAACAAATGGGTAGCGTTGTACACCGGTACCCCGTCTAGCAGCATCAAGTTCTGGTCGGGGCTACTTCCCCGAACGAAAAGATCAGCGGAGCCATCGACCCCAGCTTGTACTCCGGGCAAGCGCTGCAACCCCTTGAGCACATCCACTTCTCCCAGCAGCATGGGCGTAGCTAACAAAAACCGGGGGGCCACCGGTAAATCCGGTGAGAGCGGTGCTATTGGCTGGGTAGAAGACGAGGTAACCATCACTTCGGCTAGCATGGCATTGCTCAAATTCCAGTTGATGATTGTATCTTGGTGCAGAGCAATAGTAGCAACTTGAGAGTTATGCCCGACGTAGGAACAGCGTAAGCGTACCGAATCGGCCGCGGGAAGCGTTAGACTGTAGAACCCGTACTTGTTGCTGCTCATGCCCAACATTGGGGCCAAACTACTATCGGATGTACTAGAGTTACACCGCCAGATACTAGCTCCAATCAAATCTTCTCCACTGGAAGCATTCCGGATATAGCCGCTAATGGTGAACTTGGCATTCTTCTTTTGAAAGATAATTTGATTTTCTCGCAGATGATAAGCGGTTCCGGTAGCCTGAGCAATGGCATGTAGTAATTCCCGCAAAGTTAACTCTGATTGGGGAAGAGAAACCACCTGATTTACGTTTAAGTAGTTCTCACTATAAGCCACCCGCCAGCCCTGCCGGACCTTTAACTGGTCGAGCAGCTGATACACCTTATACTGAGAAGAATCCATCTGAATAGTTTCTTCTAGCTTAACTTGGGCAATTAGTGAGCTGTATACGCTACCCGACAGAAGTAAGGAAAGAATTAAGATCCGGTAGTTGGTAAGTAGCTTCAGCGAACGCATGGGTTAGTGAAATTTTAACGATACTAATATAATTGATATCCCATCGCGATCATCTTTTATATTGAATATCGTAACGTTAGATTGATCTAAGTTAACAGTATCTACCGTCGGAGATAGTGAATAAGTGCTAAATCAAGTACAGGATACAGCGAGCCACGGAGGTAGCTGTCCTTGGAGGCGTAACCTAGTCCTAACCGACACGCCGATAACCAGTTTTCCCATTCACGATCCTGCCACTGAGCTCCCCATTGGATTTCGGTGAGCATGGCCCCATTCAAGGGAAAATCCGGTGAGGAGGCTAATCCGTGGGCGTAACCCGTGCTCAGTGCCACGTAGTGGCCGGCGTTTCTGGATACAGACTTCCCTTGTTCAGCCCATTTTTTCCGGTTGTAATACCTCCTCAGTTCAGCTTTTGTAAACGCGGCAACACCATCAAACCACCAAAGACGAATGTTACCTTCTGGGTTAGCTGGATTTACTTCCAGAAAAAAATCGTACCCCAGCCCCACTCTCAGGTCTATTGTCCACTGACTATTTACCGGCTGTTCGTAGGCTAGCATGAATTGGTGCATAGTCCCTCCCCCCTCGAGTTTAAATAATGAACGAAGCGGTTCAGGGTTAGTTTGTTGAGCTATTGATGAACTAGTAATAAGCAGTACGTAGGCTGTAAATATACTTCGCATAGGTAAAAAATCAGTAGAAACAATTCATTCTTCATTTAAAAAGCCACTCCTAAACCAATGTTGATAATAGGTATAAGCGAAAGTAAGCCGGATGCCTCTTCAGTCACCACTTCCGTATTGCCGTTTAGATCAATGGTCGTGTAGTTAAACCCATTCTGCAAGCTCGCCAGCGCGAAGCCTAATTCGGGACGAAAATAAATAGTTTTACCTAGCTTACCCCCTACCTTAAAATTTAAAAAGTTGATGGTGGCATCTATCTTCCCAACCCATTCATTAGTGGGTTGAACAGCATCATAAAAATCCAATGCGTCAACGAACATACTTAGGCGACCGTAACTTACATTGCCGTACCAGCCTTGCCCCAGCTTAGAGAAATAATAGTTTAACCCGGCTTCCCAGTAGGTAATGGTAAGGTTAAAGCTTTTCGTTGCACCAGTAGAATCTACTGTTTCTTCCATGCGATGCGGTATAATGGTGAGGTCAATCGTGGGAGCTAATCTTCCGCCTAGCCACGGGGTCACGTATTCCACATTAAGCCCCACCAAATTGGGTAAACCCACCTTCAATCCAATACGCACCGGTCTCTCCGGTTTAACTACATTAGTAGCTGATTGCTGAGCCCAACCACTCAGGTAGGCTAGGCTAACGACGACAAAGATTACGAAGGCTTTTTTCATGACAAAAGTGATTATTTCAGGTGATTACGAAATACTATGAGCAGAATAATATTTTCTCTGATCAGTCTGGTTAGAATCTTACCCCAAACTGTAGCCCTATATTCGTCATTGCATCACCATCGTACCCATCCATCCCGGCTACTATTCCTACAAATAAGTTCTCTTGAAAATAGTAGTTGTACATTAGCTTGAAGTAGTAAGGTTCAAATCCGGAATTAGATTTAGTACTAAAGCTACTTGTCTCTACATTTTGGCCGTCTACTTGATATTTGGTTCTCGCTTGGATATAAGATTTATATCCGTAGCCTGTACCTACTAATAATTCGTGCCTACTCGATTGGTCATTAAATAATGTTAGTGGATTTAGTAGCAACAGAATACTTACCGATCCCAGTATATCTTGATCATATGCATTATTGTGAGGTGCTTCCCCGGGAATACTCGTAGATAGAATCCCAGACCTGTTCCAGCTATTGGAGAAAAAATTACCGGAACCTACTGACGAGAAACTAAAGGTAGGAGCAATTTGCAAGCATCGCTTGAGCGGAATTCCCACATCGAACGAAAAATAGTACCCGTCCGCTAAGTTTGCTTTGGCCGTGCCCCCTGTGTTAACCCTAATTGACCAATCTAGAGATTTCGGGAGCGTCTCATTGGATTGAGCTACTAAAAAATTGCTACTCCCAAACAAAATGAAAATTACAAAAAGTGGTTTCATATGATTTTAGGTTATTCTCTGATAAGACAGAGCAAAAGCACTCAACCCTAAACCAAACCTGAATTATTTTTCAATTTTTTTCAGATACACTGTTTCTCGGGTTAATTCGTACTCAATGTCCAGCGTTATAGCTATCACCTCCAGCACTTCTTCTAATGATTGATTGTCAAACTCGGCGGTAAGTTTCAGACTTTGGATAGCCGTGTCAATCTTTATCTTCCGTTGATAAACATCTTCCAGTAGCTGACCAACCTCCGCCAGCGATTGATTATTAAAGGTCAACTGACGGGTATGCCAGGCTAGCGTATTCCGGCTGAACGTATCCGCTTTAGTAATTTTACCGGAGGTTCTGGATAATGTACCTTGATTACCGGAGCGAAGTACCACTCGATCCGTTGGATCATCTCGTTCGAAAAGAGCGACGACTCCACTAGCTACCGTGACAGTCACTGCTGTATCACGCGTGCTTACCTCAAACGAAGTGCCCAACACCTGGGTCACGGCCTTATCGCTAAAGATTTGGAATGGCTGATTTTCGTTGCGGGCCACATCAAAGAAAGCTTCCCCTTCCAGATAAACAATCCGAGTACTATCCGTAAATTCTTCCGGGTGCCGTAGCTTCGTGTTCTCGTTCAGCCACACCTGTGTTCCATCTACTAAGGTCAATTGTTGCCGCTCCTGATAATCGGTACTAATTTCCGCCAGACCCCAACCACCCGGTTGGTTGAGCTGTTGCACTAGGTACACTAATCCGACAACAGCTACGGCAATCGCGGCGGCTCGGAGCCACCAGGTTTTACGGGCGGTTCTGGTAGACAATCCGACTATTGGGGTGTCGTCTAATCGTTCTTCAATGGCTTGCCACGCTTGGTTGAGATCCGGTGTATAGCGGTGGTAGATAGTACTGGATGCTTTCCAATCTTGCTCAACTTTATCTAATAATGCTTGATGAACCGCATCTTCCTTGAGCCAATCTTGCAATTGCTGCTGTTCTTTTGGACTAATTTCGCCCCGCACATATTTGGTTATTAAGTTCCAATCAGTAGCCATGATCGTAGTCTTTACCTTATGACAAGGGAAATCCGCTTTCCCCTGAAAGAAATTTTAAAAAATCTACTCCAATCCAGCCATAGCCGTAGCGGGATAAATGTTCACGGATAAGCCGGAGGGCTTTACTCATGTAGTATTCTACCGTTTTGACCGATACGTTCAGCTGTTCAGCAATCTCACGGTACGAACGCTCTTCGTAGCGAATCATACTAAATATTAGCCAACATTTTTCGGGCAACTGCGGAAGAATCTGCGCAATAGCTTCGTGTAACTCGCTGGCTTGAAGTTTATCAATCGGAGATACTTCCACCGGATGCTGATAATTGGTAATTTCATCGGCCCAGTCGTAGCGCGCCGCCCGACTCTTGAGGTGATTAAGGCACCGGTTCCGAACTGCTTGGTTCAAATAAGCGGATAGAGAAATTGATACGGTTAGGGTATCTCGCTTCTCCCACAGATGCACCAACACATCCTGTACAATTTCTTCGGCGATTTCGGGACGGTGAACTATCCGGAGAGCACTACGGCAAAGATTAGTATAATGGCAGTCGAAGATTTGCTGCAACCCTCGCTTATCTCCTTGGGTCAGTTGGGCTAACCATTGTTGTTGTTCTTGTTGCATGATAAGATTTCAGCGATAAATATGCGAAAAGGCCGTAGTTGATGAAAATATCAGTTAAGCCTAACGCTAAATATATCTGTAATTGCTGTAGCTAATTGCCCATCGTCACTAAAGAAACTAAAACTTAAATTTAGTCAGTTTGAATTACTGACTTTCAAGTAACCATAAAAATTATTACAGGAAGAATAAATGGGTTATTTAATCCGATTGAAAGTAGGCTTTCCTACCAAAAATTTGTGCTCAGCGAGAAATTGATCGGTCCGGTATAAGGTTTCCAGAAAGTAGCGATGAGCGGGCTGACGACCCAAGTTAAAGAAGCCATGTTTCTGATTAGGGTAAATGTAAACAGTGCTTGCTACTCCCAGACTATCCATTTTGGTTTCCAGCTCATTAATATTAGCTATTGGTACAGTAGTATCTTGCTCTCCGTGGAAAATCACGGTAGGTGGCATACTGGGTTTCAAATGATGAACGGGTGAAGCTCTTAGAGAATCTGGGCCCATTGCTTTTGCACCATAACCCTCGGAGGTAGTATTCACTACCGGATTGTACAGTACTAAAGCTTTCGGTTGATACAGCGACTTATCCTCGGTATCGAAGTGGTTGATCAACGCGGTACACAAGGCCAAATGTCCTCCGGCCGAACCACCGCCTACGGCAATCTGCGAAGTATCAATCCCCATTTCCGTTCCATGTTTTGCCAGATAGCGCAACGCATCCCGCGCATCCTGAATGGCTTCAATGGGAGTGGTACCGTGCTGGTTTTTTACGCGGTAATCGGCCGTGATGGCGACCATTCCTCGAGAAGCCAAGTACTTGCTGTGAGGGGCAAAATGGAGGTGATTGCCACTCGACCAGCCTCCTCCGAAGAAGAAGAGAATTGCCGGGGTAGGTTCGTCCCCTTTTGATTGGGGACTATAGATATGTAGCTTCAATTACGCCTGAGTAGTCGTTTTATACACCACACTTTGCAGTTCATATTTTGTAGTATCAACAGGAAACGGATCGTTGGTTTGCCCTATAGCATCTTCCCAATTAATGATAAACAAACATAATAGAGCGAATAATTGAGTTATTTTGGTATTGCAAATGCGGTTGCGAAACATTATCATTGGTCAAGTACGTTACTATTAGTACTATAATACGGCACAATCTGTATTTTTGCAGTATAAGCTATTAATCACTTTTTAACTATTCTTTCCCTATGGCATTTGATTTAGATATGATTAAAGACGTGTACGCCCAACTGGGTGACCGCGTTAGTAAAGCCCGCGAGATCGTGGGGCGACCATTAACATTAGCCGAAAAAATTCTGTATAGCCACCTGTATCAGGGCAATCCCACTGAAGCCTACGAGCGCGGTGGTGCCTACGTAGACTTCAAGCCTGATCGGGTAGCCATGCAAGATGCTACCGCCCAAATGGCATTGTTACAATTTATGCAAGCAGGGAAGGACGAGACAACCGTACCATCCACCGTACACTGTGACCACCTGATTCAAGCCGAAGTAGGTGCGGAAGAAGATTTGGAAAAAGCGGTTAACAGCAACAAAGAGGTTTACGATTTTCTTTCTTCGGTTTCCAACAAGTACGGCATCGGGTTCTGGAAACCTGGGGCCGGAATTATTCACCAAGTGGTGCTGGAAAACTACGCCTTCCCCGGGGGCATGATGATTGGTACGGATTCGCACACTCCGAATGCCGGTGGTTTGGGAATGGTCGCGATTGGCGTAGGCGGTGCTGATGCCGTGGACGTGATGGCTGGTATGCCCTGGGAGCTAAAGATGCCTAAGCTAATCGGTATAAAACTAACTGGTCGACTAAGTGGCTGGACATCCGCCAAAGATGTTATTCTAAAGGTAGCCGGAATTCTGACCGTGAAAGGTGGAACCGGTGCTATTGTAGAATATTTTGGAGAGGGAGCTGATGGCATCTCGTGCACCGGTAAAGGAACTATCTGTAACATGGGAGCTGAGATTGGGGCCACCACTTCCCTATTCCATTACTCGCAAAAAATGAAGGATTATCTGGAGGCAACCGAACGCGCCGATGTGGCCGCCGAAGCCGAAAAGGTAAAAGATCATTTGCGGGCCGACCAAGAAGTGATGGACAATCCCGACGAATACTTTGATCAGGTGATTGAGATCAATCTTTCGGAATTGGAGCCACACGTGAACGGACCATTTACCCCCGATTTGGCCTGGCCAATTTCCAAACTAGCCGAAGCCGCGAAGGAGCACGACTGGCCCGAGAAGATTGAAGTGGGGCTGATTGGCTCTTGCACTAACTCTTCCTACGAAGACATTACCCGGGCTGCTTCTATAGCCCAACAAGCCATCGACAAAAAACTATCAGCTAAGTCGGAATTTACCATTACGCCGGGTTCGGAAATGGTGCGGTATACCACCGAGCGCGACGGTTTATTGGATGTTTTCGACGGAATGGGCGGAGTAGTACTGGCCAATGCCTGTGGGCCCTGTATCGGTCAGTGGGCTCGCCATAGCAAAGACCCTAATAAAAAGAATACGATTGTAACTTCCTTTAACCGGAACTTTGCTAAGCGGAATGATGGAAATCCGAATACTCATTCTTTCGTTACTTCGCCGGAACTGACTACGGCGTTAGCCATTGCCGGTACGCTAAAGTTCAATCCGCTAAAAGACAAATTGACTAATGAAAACGGGGAAGAGGTAATGTTGGAGGAACCGCACGGTATTGAGCTGCCTCCTAACGGTTTTGGGGTGGAAGACGCTGGCTATCAACCTCCGGCGGATGATGGTAGTGACGTGAATGTAGTGGTGAAAGAAGACTCCGAGCGATTACAAATTCTCACCCCGTTTGATGGATGGGAAGGCGATAATATTACCGGAATGCGACTACTGCTGAAAGCCTACGGTAAGTGCACCACCGACCATATCTCCATGGCGGGCCCGTGGTTGCGGTTCCGGGGACACTTGGATAATATTTCTAATAACTGCTTCATTGGGGCGATCAATGCCTACAACAAAGAGGCGAATAAAGTGAAGAATCAACTTAGCGGCGAATACGGCGAAGTACCGGATACGGCCCGAGCCTACAAAGCCGAAAGCACCCCGCAGATTGTGGTCGGTGATGAAAATTACGGAGAAGGTTCTTCCCGAGAACACGCGGCGATGGAACCCCGTCATTTGGGAGTACGCATTGTGTTGGTAAAATCCTTCGCCCGGATTCACGAAACCAATTTGAAGAAACAGGGCGTTCTGGCGCTAACATTTGTTAATCCGTCGGATTACGATAAAGTGTTGGAAGATGATATAGTTGATACCGTGGATTTAGACGAGTTTGGGGAAGGAAAGCAAGTTACCCTAAAGTTTAAGCACGCGGATGGTTCGGAAGATCTGGTTAAGACGAATCATACGTACAATGGTAATCAGATAGAGTGGTTTAAATCGGGCTCAGCACTGAATTTGATTCGTAAGTTGGAAGCAGAGTCTTAACTGCTTTTCACGATTATCCTAAAGCCGTATCTTACGTAGATATGGCTTTTTTATTTTTATATGAAAACATAAGCATTGCAGTTTATTGACTAAAAGAATTAGAATACTGCTCTAGTAGCTTTTGTAGCTCTTCGCGCGTTCGTTTCAGGTGAGATTTAACCGTATTTTCGTTGAGATTAAGGGTTTGAGCAATTTCTCTTATTGACCAGTGCTGTTTGTACTTTAGGGTCAGTATTAGTTTGCTCCGTCCACTTACTTTTTCCAACAGATCCTCCAGTATTTCAGTTGTAGGACGAATTACTGATTCAGTGTCTATTTCTTCTTCTATGGTATCAGCAATCTTGCTGGATATTTCCTGATGCAGATTTGTTTTATCCTGCTTAATATGATCAGTGCAACGATTGCTGATAATTTTATGAAGCCAGGGCTTGAAAGGTAAGTGCGTTTGGTACGTATGCGATTTAGTAAATACCCGTATGAATACTTCTTAGGATACATCCTGGGCATCATCCCGGTCTTTCAGGTAGCGATAGCACTTGTCAATCACGTGTGCCTCATAGCGACGGAACAGTTCGGCGAAGAAATCAGGGCTGCGATCCTGTTGGAACTGACTGAGTAACTCTCCGTCAGACAGAGTAGATAAGTTCATAAAAAATTTTTTACTAGCTCGCTGCAACTTTCCTCAATATCGCAGTATAGTATATAGTGACCAAGCAAATAGGGGGAAAAATATAAAACAATCACTCGGTAATTCTACCATTTGCTCATGTTTGGTGTCTTTACAAAATACAACGTAATAAATATGAAAAAAGCAGTGACAATTTTCAATGCCGTAGTGATGGTCGTGCTAACGGCGGTGGGCTGCGAAGATGAAGTAGAAAATTTGGCTACGGATTCTTCAGCCGTAGATCGCGTTCAGGTAGGTGATCTTACCTTTACCTTGCAAATTCTCAATATGCAAGATGAGCCACAAGCCGTATTTGAAAAAGGAGAAAATTTTCAGTTTCAGTTTGTGATTGAGAACCGGGGGGATAGTACTTATCAGCTTCCCGTTTATTGGATATTTCCATCGCAGAACCCTGAGTTTTTTACTTTATACAAAAAGACACAGGAAAGTGGAGGTAAAGCGCGATTAGGTAGGTCTTTTGATATGGGAAGTAATTTTTACGATTTATCACCAGAAGTCGTTCCTGCAAAAGGGAAAACAATTTATACTATGCCTTGGCTGACTGATCGTGATTCAGTATATCTTATGCCCGTATATGAGCAGAAAGGGAAATTACTAGAACAAACAGCATTAGCT
>NZ_JBARYM010000729.1:0-2730 GCF_049647865.1 Tunicatimonas sp.
ATACTTATCAGTTTTGCCTCTAATTAGTGGTTATCGAGATGAAACTCAAGAAATTGTCTTTACTACGGAATATTGGGATCTGTATCAACAGAGGAAACAAGATGGAAGTGATGATATTTATGCAGGATTTCTGTTAGTATTATCGGTGGGAGAAATTACTCATGCCAGTTTGTTTGACTTTGATGTGTACGAGCGCTTTGATCAAACCTCAGGTCGGAATTCTGGTACTTAAGCGATAACTGAAAAATGCCCCTTTCCCAAAAACTACGAGCCTACCTGCAACTAATGCGTCCCGCTAATATCGTAACGGCAATTGCCGATATTCTAGCGGGAGCGGCGGCTTCGGGGTCTATTTTACTGATAACAAATGGCGAAGCTGCCGGAGGAGATGATTCTTCTCTGATCAATCTACTGTGGTTGGTGGTCGCCACCATTGGGTTATACGGCGGGGGAGTGGTGTTCAACGATGTGTTTGATGCTAAGCTCGATCGGGAGGAACGTCCGGAGCGGCCTATTCCTAGGGGGGATGTTTCGGTAACCGAAGGAGCCATATTAGGAGGAGTGCTGCTGGTCGGCGGAATTCTATCAGCTTTGCAGGTATCCATAAAGAGTTTTATCATTGCGGTAGCGGTGGCACTTTGTGCATTACTGTACGATGCTTGGGGTAAACACCAACGTATTTTTGGCCCCATCAATATGGGATTATGCCGGGGAGGGAACCTGCTGCTGGGTGTCAGTCTGGTTCCGGCAGCGATTGCCGATTATTGGTACCTGAGTTTGATTCCTATCGTTTACATCGCCGCTATCACGATGGTGAGCCGAGGGGAAGTACACGGGAGCAGCCGCTCGGCCCTGTGGGGCGGAGTGGGGATGTATTCGGCAGTAATAGTTAGTTTAGCTGTGGTGGCCTTTCGGGAGGAAGCTCATTGGTCGGCACTGTTGTTCTTAGGATTATTTGCTTCTCAAATCTATCCGCCATTATTTAAAGCCATCCGGTACGCCGAGCCGCAGTTTATCGGTAAAGCGGTAAAAGCGGGAGTGATCTCACTCATTATCCTCAATGCAACTTTTGTTAGCATTTTTGCTTCAGCACTATTTGGACTGTTAGTACTCTTACTGCTACCGTTGTCCATCGGACTGGCCCGCTACTTCGCCGTCACCTAACAGGAAACCTTTTTTTCAAACAAAATGTCGTATTTTTATGGCTAACTGCTCTCCGCTAATTGTTCATTGTTTCCGCCTAAGGCGGACTAATTGTTAATTGATGAAGTCGCTATCTCAATCCTTTTCGGTCGCTTTTCAATATCAGGTACACTTTACCAATCGTCTATTTCAGGTTGAAAATCCTCTATTCAAAGATATTCTTCCGCAAGATAACCTGGCTAAACTGTTCGTAGTGATCGATCAGGGGGTAGCTGAAACTCACCCACAACTGCTAACTGATATTAAGAATTACGCTAACGCTCACTCCGATTCGCTTTCTTTATTCGCTAATCCACTAGTAGTGCCCGGGGGGGAAGAAGCGAAGAATAATACCCAGTATTTGCAGCAAATTGTTGAGGCGGTAGACCGCTATCGGATCGATCGGCACTCGTATATCGTGGGTATTGGAGGCGGGGCTGTGCTGGATATGGTGGGTTTAGCAGCAGCGGTTGCCCATCGGGGCGTGCGCCACATTCGTATTCCCACTACGGTGTTGTCGCAGAACGATTCGGGAGTAGGGGTAAAGAACGGAGTTAATTACTTTGGGAAGAAAAACTTTCTGGGCACCTTCGCTCCGCCTTACACCGTTATCAACGATTCCGCTTTTCTATCCACCCTGGATGATCGGGACTGGCGAGCCGGTATTGCCGAGGCGATTAAAGTAGCGCTGATAAAAGATAAACCGTTCTGGGAACGCCTGGAGCAGGATGTCACCGCACTAGCTAACCGTGATCAGGAAGCGATGCAGTACCTCATTCATCGCTGCGCGGAAATTCACCTCCAGCATATTGCCGGGGGCGATCCGTTTGAAATGGGTTCTTCGCGCCCACTGGACTTTGGCCACTGGGCGGCTCATAAACTGGAGCAACTTTCGGATTATCAGCTACGCCACGGAGAAGCCGTTGCTATCGGCATCGCCCTGGATGTTACTTATTCTCACCTACAAGGAATGCTTCCTGAAGCCGACCTGCACCGGATTATCAAGTTGCTACTTCAGCTAGGGTTTGACATCTACACTCCCGAACTGGCCGAGCCGGAATTGCTGCGCGGATTGGATGAATTTCAGGAACACTTGGGCGGTCAACTCACGATTATGTTGCTGGAAGAAATTGGCCAAGGAGTAGAAGTACACGAAATGGATAAAAGCCTGATTCAACAGGCAATTGATCAGCTAGCGGAGAAACAGGCGGCAAAAGTTTTGGGTTAATTTTCTTGGATACTCGCAGAGACTTCGGAAGTTTTTGTATGTTCTCTTCGAATGTACTATCTCGCTATCTAAACTTCCGAAGTCTGTTCTCATAATTAACCTATGAAACTACCCAACCAACACCATCTTACCTACTGCACCAATATTCATCCGGGCGAAAGCTGGGATGAAGTAGATCAGAGTCTGCGAACCTACGTTCCCACGGTTAAGTTGGCCGTAGCTCCTGATCAAGCGTTTGGAATTGGTTTGCGACTGTCGCAGCAAGCGGGAGAAGAGCTGGCCCGTCCGGATGCTCTGGCCGCTTTTCAGGAATGGTTGTC
>NZ_JBARYM010000730.1:0-3953 GCF_049647865.1 Tunicatimonas sp.
AACTGATATTATTCGGAGCGTATTGATTACCGCTATGATTAATGTCATACGCAAACCTAACTAACATCATCCTTCGTCTGAGTGAAGAAACTGACCTTTGGCGCAATAGCTAATGATTAAAGCAGTCGTCAGCCAACCGTAGGGTTGCTACTGAAGAATTCTTTATTAGTTAAATAAACCTACACTACAACAATACTAAACCTCTTACCCTCACCTCATGTACCAAGTAAATATAAAAGAAGGCGTACAGTTAGACGACTACCGTTCTTACGCTACTCTTGTGCCTGCTTTCAACGCCTTTTACAATGAAGCACTGCTTCTCAAGCGCTCATTGAAAGACCGTAAAATTTGGATGATCAACTCTACTGAACACGGGGGCGGAGTAGCCGAGATGTTACCCCGAATGATTAGTATGTTACGTCAGTTAGGTTTACAAGCTGATTGGCTGGTGATGGAAACTGATGAACAAGATTTCTTTACGCTAACCAAAAACGTTCACAACCTTATTCATGGTCAACCGGGTGCTGAGATCACAGCGAAAGATATAGCATTATACGAGCGGATAAATAAAGTGAACGCTCAACAACTGGCGAAGTATGTGCAGAAGAATGATATTGTAGTTTTTCACGATCCTCAACCAGCGGGAATGGTGCAGGAAGTAAAAAAACTCGTAGATATAACAGCTATATGGCGTTGCCACATTGGGCTTGATTTCTCTAATCCAAGTACTGATATGGTTTGGTCATTTTTGTCGCCCTATTTACAGCACTACGATCACTTTGTGTTCTCAAGTCCTGAGTACATTCCCGAAGGATTATCGGGTAATGTTACCATGATTCACCCGAGCCTTGACCCACTATCGCATAAGAACCGCCCGCTCTCACTGCACAAGCTGACCGGTATTTTGAATAATGCGGGCTTGCTCACATCCTCTAATCCCCACCTTTACCCTCACTATCAACACCAAGTTGAACGTATACAGCCCAACGGTACGTTTGGTCCCGTCCAAAACGGAACCGACATTGGCCTACTGTTTCGTCCCATTCTTACCCAAGTTTCTCGCTGGGATAAGCTTAAAGGATTTTTTAGCTTAATGGAAGGGTTTGTGGAGCTAAAACAGCGTACCCCCAAAGACTCGAAAGATCGGGCCCATGAACGCATCCGAAATGCTCGTCTCGTACTAGCTGGGCCTGATCCCGCTTCAGTGGCTGATGATCCCGAAGGGAAGCAGGTACTGCAAAAACTAATAGAGGCTTACGTTGAATTACCAAACGAACTAAAAGAAGATGTGGTAATACTTACCCTGCCGATGAATTCTCCCAAAGAGAACGCCTTGATTGTGAATGCTTTACAACGTAGTTCCTACGTAGTAATACAGAACTCATTACAAGAAGGGTTTGGACTAACGGCTACCGAGGCAATGGGCAAACGCATTGCCGTACTTACAAGTAGTGCTTGTGGTTTACGCAACCAAGTACGGAATCATATAGATGGACGTCTGCTTCATCATCCGGAAGATCCCAACGAAGTAGCTTACTACTTAGAAGAGTTGCTCAGTAATCCTAAATTAGTTGAAGAAATGAGCTTTAGTGCTGAGAAACGAGTACTCGATCACTTTTTGATCTTTCAGCAGCTCACCAGTTGGCTGAACGTTTTTCATAAGGTTTTACCGGCTGAAGTTCGGTCATAATCTGTACGATGATAGCATCATAGCTGAAAAACTGATGGATATGTTATCTTAGGCGTATGAATCAACCTGAGATACGAACGGTAGACGTAGCTCGATACGTGCAACCCTTACGTGAAGGCGGATCATTACCGGCAATCGTAGAGGCAGATGATGGTTTTTTGTACGTGCTGAAGTTTCGCGGCGCGGGGCAGGGAAAGAAGGCTCTACTGGCAGAACTGATTGGCGGAGAGCTAGCGCGCGCCATTGGACTAAAAGTGCCAGAGATAGTTTTCATGAACCTGGCTGATTCGTTCAGCAAGACTGAACCTGACGAAGAAATTCAAGATTTGCTAAAATTCAGTGTTGGACTGAATTTAGGGTTACACTACCTCTCAGGAGCGATCACTTACGATCCGCTAGTGTCGGTGGCTGACCCACTCACTGCTTCAAAAGTGGTACTGCTTGATAGCATTATCTCCAACGTAGACCGTACCTACAAAAACGCTAACTTACTAAACTGGCACCGGGAACTATGGTTAATCGATCACGGAGCCAGCCTGTACTTCCATCATTCGTGGGAAAACTGGAAAGACCACAGTCAGCGTACTTTTCCATTAGTAAAAGATCATGTTCTGCTTCACCGAGCGAATCAACTTGATCAAGCTATAATAGAGATAGAAAAGTCACTTTCACCTAAAGTTGTCCAAAGTATTCTCGCTGTAATTCCCGATGAATGGTTATTAGAAGAATCTGATCCAACTACTTCTCAGAAAAGACGAGAAATGTACTCTGAGGTTTTAATAGCTAGACTTGCTAATATTGACTTACTCGCTAAAGAAGCTACTGATGCCCGAAAAGCACATGTATGAGTATGCGTTTATCCGCTACGTGCCTAAGGTAGAGCGTGAGGAATTTTTAAATGTGGGCGTTATTGTCTTTAGTAAGAGCAAGCGATTTCTGCAGATGAAGTACCAGATTGATACCCGAAGACTACAAGCATTTTCATCAGAAGTAGACCTTGCGGAATTAAGACAGTATTTAGATGCCTGGGATGTTATATGTAGGGGAGAAGCACCCAATCAACCAATCGCTCAACTTGATCAAGCGAATAGATTCCGTTGGTTGACCGCTACTCGGAGTACTATTATACAAAGCTCTAAAGTACACCCCGGCCTTTGTTCAGACCCAACACAAGTAGTTACTAGTCTATTTAAGGGTTACGTGCTTTAGTTGCCCCTCGTTTCTTAGATTATAAAATGAATATCAAGAATAAAATTTAGTTACGGAACTTATGTTATGTTAAACATAACACTCTTCAAATGAATAATAAATAGAAAAGTGGTACCCAATTGATTAGATTTGCCGTAGGAGAAAGATGTTATGCTAGACTCAATACCCAGTGCTATAGATGCCATTAAACAAGGCGAAATAATTATTGTAGTCGACGATGAAAATCGTGAGAACGAAGGCGACTTTATATGCGCTGCTGAAAAAATTACCCCACAAATCGTGAATTTTATGACGATTCATGGTAGAGGGCTTATCTGTGTACCTCTGACTGAAAATCGGTGTGAGGAGCTTGAATTAGAGTTAATGGTGGGGCGGAACACCTCGCATTACGATACCCCTTTCACTATTTCAGTAGACCTCATTGGCCATGGTTGCACTACTGGAATTTCAGCATCCGATCGCTCCAAAACAATTCAGGCATTAGTAAATACTACCACCCACCCTGATGATTTGGCCCGTCCGGGACATATTTTCCCACTAAAAGCAAAAAATGGGGGAGTGCTGCGACGAGCGGGACATACTGAGGCTGCTATTGATCTACCTCGCTTAGCGGGGCTTTCACCGGCAGGAGTGTTAGTAGAAATAATGAATGAAGACGGAAGTATGGCTCGAGTGCCTGATCTTAGGAAAGTAGCGGATCGCTTCGGATTAAAGTTAGTTTCTATACAAGACCTAATTCAGTATCGCTTACAGCATGACAGCCTAATACGGCGGGAAGCCTCCGTACCGCTGGATTCTACGTTTGGTCACCTACAGTTATACGCTTACACCCAATTGTCTACCGATGAAGTACATCTAGCCTTCGTAAAAGGCCAGTGGCAGAACGATGAAGTAGTTACAGTACGAGTGCATTCTTCTAACCTGTTCGAAGATATATTTGGGACGTTAATGAGTAATCAGTTTAATGTACTGAAGCGTTCACTTGAAATTTTAGATCAACAGGAAAAGGGAGTTATACTTTACATGAACCAAGGAGGTATTGGCGGCAATATTC
>NZ_JBARYM010000731.1:0-8615 GCF_049647865.1 Tunicatimonas sp.
CGTGAATAGTGAAGTCTTTCGGATTTTTGGGCCCGTAGGCGGCTTTCTGTACCAATATCTGACGCTCTTCGTCTAGTAGGTAGATCACGCAATCTTCTAAACCCAGTTGGGAAATACAGTTCTTCGCCACATCCCACAGAATTTCATCTACAGTATTCTTACCAAATAGAGAAGAAGCAAAATAATTCACCGTATCGTCGGTAGCTTCTAGCTGCTGCTTAGTTGCCTCTATCTCTTCTTTCTGGCTGGTAATCAACTCATTGCGAGCCTCTAGTTGACTAGCGTAGGCTTTTCTAGTTCGAAATTTCTGGTAATAAAGTACCCCCGCTAAAAGCAACAATAGACTAGAAACTCCGAGCGTCCACTTCCAACGATTTTCCAACGTAACGCGCTCGTTCAACGAAGCTAGTTGCAAAGTTTGAGACTCGATCTCGCGGTCTTTTTGTGCTACTTCTAACTGCACCTGCTGCGATTTATACAGTGCCGCGGTTTGCTCATTATAAATACTATCTTCCCAGGCTTGGTAATTCTTATAGTGATTAAGTGCTTGTTCCCACCGACCAGCTTGCTGATAAGCGTGTGCGAGGGCTTCTTCCGCTTTAGACTGAATTGTTGGAGTTCCTAGCGTGTCAGCAATTGTCTTCACTTGGCTTGCGTATTGAATACTTCTTCTTGAATTACCCTGCTTGGCCTCTAAGCGAGAAAGATTAAATAAAGCGGAGGCTTGTAACTCCTTTAATCCTAGTTGCTGAGCATCTTCAAGGGCAGTCAAAAAATAAACTTCGGCCTGATTGGGATTAATGATTTGAGGAAATAGCTGTTCCCCATTTTCGGGAGTAGAGCGAAGATAGATATCCCCCAAGCCTAATAGTACTTGTATCTTTTCGGACAAAAGGTTGTTTTGCGTAGTATACACAAGCATACTGTCCAGTAGGGTTTGAGCGGTGGTGAAATTTTTCATACTAATGTACAGCAACCCTAGGTTTAGCTGAGCGGAAGCTTTTCCTCGATTATTATCTATCACTTGATAGCTTTTTACCGCTTTTTGGTAGTAAGATTCTGCCTGCTGATAATCATCCTGACGTTTAAATAAGCTGCCCAGATTATTGCTGCTGCGGGCAATTCCAATGGCGTAGTTAAGCGAATCGTACAGTTCTTCAGCCCGCATCTGATAGCGTAATGAGGTAGCATAGTCCCCTATTTGCTTGTAAACTAAGGCTAAGTTATTATTATTCTCAGCTACCATCAGCGTATAATCAGCCTGCTGAGCTACTTGACTCGCCTCCTGAAAGGAGCGGATGGCTTCGGAATGAATGTTTTGCATACCGTAGCAGATTCCCAAAAAGTTTAAAGCTCTCGCTAAAATGGTAGGCTGGGTCAAGGTACGAGATAGTTCAACTGCTTGCCGCGCGTAGCTTATCGCTTGTTTAGTATCCTGAAAGCGAACTTCGTTGGTAAGACGGAGTAGCGTTATTACATAAGCCGTATCCTTCTCCTCAAACTGTTCCAGTACATTGCGTAAGCTATCGATTTCGTGAGAAGCTTGTTGAGCTACCAGACTAGTTGTAGCCCAAGCAGAAAATAAATACGTAGCGATGAGGCGTAACATAGCAAAATAGGTAGTAGGCAAACGCTGCAGTAGATATTGCTAATGGAAACGTTCAGTAGTGGCTGAGATTGAGTAAAAATAGGAAATCGTGAAGTTTGACCAAACTCTTTACCGAAAAACCAGTAGAATATACAGATTATAACTAAAACACGTATGCAAAATTTAGAAAATAAGGTGGCTCTGGTCACCGGCGGAAGTAAAGGTATCGGCTACGGAGTGGCGGAAGCCCTAATAAAAGAAGGAATGAAAGTCGCCATTACCAGCCGCTCGCAGTCCAGTGCGGATGAAGCCGCCGAAAAACTTAATCAAGCTAGCAAAGGAAAAGCATTAGGTTTGGAAGCTGATGTGCGCGATATGGAATCGCAGCAGCAAGCGGTAAAAAAGCTAATGGATGAATGGGGGCAACTGGATTTGTTGGTGGCTAATGCTGGTTTGGGCCACTTTGCCTCTATTGAAGAATTAACCGCTGAACAGTGGAACGAAATGATTGATACCAACCTTACTGGGGTATTCTACAGCGTCAAAGCTAGCTTAGATGCGCTGAAGAGCTCGCAGGGTTATATTATCACGATCTCGAGCTTGGCCGGAACTAACTTTTTCGCGGGCGGGGCGGGTTACAATGCTACTAAGTTTGGTCTTACGGGCTTCACCCAAGCGGTGATGTTGGATTTGCGCCAGCAGGGTATTAAAGTATCCACTATTATGCCGGGTTCAGTATCAACCCACTTTAATAACAATCAACCCGATAGTAGCGGAGATTGGAAGATCCAGATAGAGGACTTAGGTCAAATGGTGGTAGATCTAATGCACATGCACCCCCGTACCTTGCCGAGTAAAGTTGAGGTGCGACCGAGCCAACCGCCCCAGAAATAGCAATTATAACAATTACCGTATTGCAAATTGTTGAGGTTTTCTGGTGGATTTGCTTACTATTGGTGGTTTATACCTACGTAGGCTACGGAATTGTGCTACGCTTACTAGTTGGTATAAAGAGGCTTGCTGGTAAAGAAGATAACAATACAGCTCAACTGAATTATTTTCCGGAAGTAACCGTAGTTATTGCCGCTTATAACGAGGTAGATTTTATTGAAGAAAAGATTCAGAACACTCTTCAGCTTGACTATCCGCCGAATAAACGGCAAGTAGTAGTTGTAACCGACGGCTCAACCGATGCTACCCCTGACATTGTTCGTCAGTACGCTGAAGTAAAACTATTGCACCATCCCGAACGAAGGGGTAAAATTGCAGCCGTGCATCGAACAATGAAGGAGGTAACTACTCCTATTGTTATTTTCACTGATGCGAACACCTATTTGAACCCTGAAGCGATTCAAAATATCGTTCGTCACTATCAAAACCCAAAAATTGGCGGAGTGGCAGGAGAGAAGCGGGTGTATATCGCTGAAAAAGATTCGGCCAGCGGGGCCGGAGAAGGGTTTTATTGGAAGTATGAGTCCGCACTGAAATCTTGGGATGCCGAACTGTACTCGGTGGTAGGAGCGGCCGGTGAACTATTCTCAGTGCGTACGGAACTGTACGAGGATATTCCGAAAGATACCATTATTGAAGATTTCTATCTAACCCTGAGAATTGCTCAGAAGGGCTATCGTATTGCCTACGAACCGGATGCATTTGCCTTGGAAGGCCCATCGGCTTCAGTAAAAGAAGAGCTAAAGCGTAAAATAAGAATTGCGGCGGGAGGCATTCAATCCATCGTGCGATTGAAGCCCTTGCTAAATATTTTTCGCTACGGTATCCTTAGTTTTCAATATATTTCTCATCGGGTGTTGCGTTGGACAGTTACTCCGTTTGCTTTAGTCCTGGTGTTTGTTCTAAATATTTTTCTTTATAGCCAGAGCGATTTTTATAAACTAATTTTCTACGGTCAAATACTGTTCTACTTGGCAGCTTTAATAGGGTATGTTCTGGAGAATAAGTCAATCAAGATTAAAGCATTTTTTATTCCCTACTACTTCTTTATTATGAACTACGCTGTTTTCCGAGGAATTCTACGATATCTACGAGGTAGTCAATCGGTCACTTGGGAACGGGCTGAACGATCGAGTGTTCCATAGCTTTCGTGAATTTCTGCTACTTGATCAGTAGATTTTTTCTACCTTTGGTCTATGCCCGTTATGACCACCCGTACGGTAGAGAATTACTTGAAAGCTATTTTTCATCTTTCTCGAGAGCAAGCCGAGCGCGTATCGACTACCCAGATTGCTGACCATTTGGGTGTGAAATCCTCCACGGTTACCGATATGATCCGTAAGCTAGAAGAGCAGCAATGGGTAGAGTATACTAAATACCAAGGGGTTGAACTAAGTGATAAGGGACGAAGCATTGCGTTAAGTATTATTCGGAAACATCGGTTGTGGGAAGTGTTTTTAGTAGAGACGTTGGGGTTTGCCTGGGACGAAGTACATGAAATCGCTGAGCAATTAGAACATATTGAATCAGAGAAACTTATTAATCGCCTTGATGACTTTTTGGGCAATCCCAAAGTAGATCCGCACGGTGATCCTATTCCCGATAAAGATGGGGTAATGGATGGTGGCGAGGCCCGTCTTCTTTCAACCCTGGCGGTAGGGGAAACCGCTAAAATAGTCAGAGTTACGCAAGACGAACCTAGCCTGTTGAATTTTTTGTCGCAACAAGGGCTAAATTTGCAGACACAAATCCGGGTAGACAGTATATTGGATTTTGATCGATCTATGATTCTACAAGTAGACGAGCAGCTTATCAGTGTGTCAGATAAAGTGGCTAGCCATATTTTTGTTAGTGAGGTGTAAGCGACAAATATCTATTAATAATATCAGTCACGTAATCGCCTGTGTAAGGTCCGTACCAGTTAATACTGCGAGTTTCTCGATGGTTAAGGTGATAATGCTCCGAAGGAATGAGGTAGCCAATATATTCTCCGTTAAAACTGGTAATAATGGCTGGGTTCGTCTCCGCCCCGATACGATTATACAGCAGTCCTGAAAAATCACCGGGGGTGCCTACTAACGTTAGCTCATTGAGTTGTAGAAAGCTAATTTTTGGGAAGTGCGTTCCTAGGAATTGTCGAAACCATAGCGGACGAACCCGCCAATTTTCGGTAATTCGTAGTTGAGGATCGCCTAGTGGAAGGTTAACTTCCGCAAATCCGAGCTGAGTTACAGAATCGTAGGGGAGGCTATCAATAGCGGTTAATAGCGGCGAGGCTATATGACTGGCGTAAGCTTGCAGTTTTTCGTAAGAAAACAGGCCAACTCGGTGGGGGCTATGGCTACCCACTGCTCCGGCGGCAAACATAGCAAATTCAACGGCAGCATCACGTTCCAACTGCCGAACTAGTTCACCCGGATAGTCAGCCGAAAGGTTCTTTAATTTTGAATCAGTGAAGGTAGCATGGGCGGGAAAACTACTAAAAATCGCTTTAGTACCGTCTTCTTTCTGAAAGTAGATTGCTCGTAAGTAGGGTTCCACCGGACCGCCTCGTATTAAACGATTATTTACCAAGGAATCTAACGCAAACTGAACGTAAGCAATTTTACCAGGCAAAACCCGCTCATGAGCTTCCCGTAGCGAAGCAATCGTCTGATTTACCAGTAATTTAACTAGGTTGGGATCATACCAATCGGCAATTAGCTCACGACCAAAACCCTGCTCCCAACCGCCGTAGCCTTTATGCGTGTGGATAGCACTGAAGTAAACATAATCTATTCCGACACTTGATAAAGCTGCTTGTACTTGCTCTACCACCAACGGCGGGGTCAACATCAGATCATAGGATACAATACCCACCACCATCGTATCTAATCGCAGTATTATTGAGCGTACCCAAAGTGAGTCTTGTACCCTTTGGTAGTCTCCTTTCCAGCCGTAGCCCATTAGATGAGCAGGTTCAGAAGGAGTGATATTCCGTTTGCTCCAACCAACTTCAAACGTACCATTTTGATTTAGAAGAAAGGAAGTACTATCGAGCTGCTGAAGGGCTAGTTGATAATAAGGCTGCTCAGCGAGAGGACGATGATCGACTCGTTGAAAGAGCGCAAAATAAGTAATAAAACTAATGAGTATTCCTCCTGCGGCTGCCCGAAGGATCTTTCGCCCTGCCATACCATAAAGGTACGCAAATTGCAATCAGTTTAGCCGGTCTGTAGGGTAGAAACTTCAGCCTTCGGAAAAATACTACCGCTCAGATGTAAGTTGTAATCATCTAATAGCAAAGCCATCGCAATTGATAAATTCAGGTACTTCTCCTCGTTTACTCTCAGCCGAACTTGATGCTTATTGAGCAAAGAAAATCCGGGCTGAACGGACATAATTGCCACCTGACAACCATTTTGAGAGATAATACTTTTGGAACCACCCAAATGATAAACTTCTAAAGTCGCAGTGGTTAAATCGCATACCCAATGGCCGATTTGAATAGGGCGAATGGTTACTTTTGGGCGATTGGCTTCTTCCAGTAGGTAGTCGTGAGAAAAAGGAGATTGTTTTCTCAATGAAAAGATAGTCTGACCCGAAGGCGTTTTGCCAACATGCCGGTGCCAATGAATACCGATAGGGCGAGCTATCGTTAGGTACATATCGTCCTCGATTCGCACTTGCCGCTTAGTCCAGGGCCAAGGTGATTTTCCGCTGACATTTACATTATGAGGATATGCAGTCATCTTGCTATTCTATTGAAAAATTCAGAGCAAAGTTTAAAAAATATTATGGCTATTTCAATAATTCTGCCTATCTAATTTTCGATACTTAGTGAGTAATTCTTTAGCTGTATACGGCCTATTTGACTTTAATATACAAAGTTTTTCTAATAATTTAAATCCCGCTTCTTCAGCGGAAAGTGGTGGGTAAAAATGATCGCGGGTATAGTGAATATACTTCAATACCCGGAACCCGTCCCACCAGGCGAAAAAACGCTGACGAAATACTGACCACGAACGAGTGTTAGCTTGTAACTGCTTCCAAGTTTGATCAAAATCTTGACTTTCGAGAAAGTGCTGTATCGATGGAGGTAGCTGTTCCACATTACTAATATCACGGTGATACCAGTGATGAATTTGGGTAAGAAACGTTTTTAAATCTTCAAAGGATTGTGGATGGTACAGGGATTGGTGACGGCTGGATTGAGCTAGCCAATCTAACTGCGCTTTCCCCGTGCCAAACGGAACCCGGTTAGAAGTGCGAGCCGAGGGGTAAACAGTGGCAGCCGTAGCTTGAGTCAGCTTCCCCAATGGGGCTACTTTGTGCAAGAAGTAAAAATCTTCTCCCGCCTTGCGCCGGTTCATTCCTCCGCTTAGTGCGTAGGTTGAAGTTCGGCAGCCCATGCAAGAGCCTACTGTATGAAAGGCGTGAGGAAACTCGGCGTATCGTAAGCCACTAATGTAGTAACGCAAAAACAGTTCGTAATAAACAATGCCTTGCTGTAGTTCGGGCAGCTCAATTAGCGACAAATCATGTTCGAAGTAAACGGTTACCACGGCGGGGCTTTGAGCCAGCCAATCTTGCTCTACAGTTTGTAAGTAGTTAGTAGACACCACGCAGTCAGCATCCAGATTCATAATCAACCCATCGTAGCCAATGGAAATAAAGCGGCGAAGTGCTTCATCCATGCCAATTTTACGGGCCAATCCTACTCCAGCGTGCTTCGGAGGTAAATCATTAGCATGAATAATCTGGCAAGTGAGAAACGAGGGTTGCTCTCGCTCAATCCAGTAATTAATCTGTTGCTCACTTTTTCTGTTTTGCTGAAGCACCTCATCACGTTCACTAGAGCTACTATTGATTACAATCAGTATTTCTACTGGGAATTGAGGCGGTTGATTAGTAGCCAATGATCGGAGCGTAGCTACTATATCAGGTTCGTCGTAACAAGGAATCACCCAGATAACTTTGGTATTAGGATTAAGGCGACTTGCTAGTTGGGGCGGGTAGCATTTAAATCTTTTAAAGTATATTTGACCAATAGTATCGAGACGTGATTGAGGCATAGATATAGTGCCTTCCTTTTTCTATTTGGCAAAATTTGATTCAAATTCAAAGCGAAGTATGGTACAACATAAAGTTGAGTTATCAGTAACCTCTAGTCAAGCCTGGTTAGAAACTGTTTTAAAAGACTTTAATCAGTTTTTGCAAGATCACGCCGATTGCGAACGAAAGGCATCAGCCATGGCAATGAGCTTTGTCGCTAAATATCCCGAACGGCACGAAATAATTCCTGAACTAATTGAAACCGGTATTGAAGAGTTAGAGCACTTTCAGCAGGTTTACCAGCTAATGCAACAGCGGGACGTGCCTTTAGCCGCTGAAATGGCTCCAGACCTTTATATTAAGCAGTTGATGGCATTAGGTCACGGCGGTACGCCTCAAACACGCTTTAGGGATCGATTGCTGTTGGCTTCACTTATTGAATGCCGGGGGTGCGAACGGTTTAAGATGATAAGCGAATACGTAGAAGATCCTGAACTACAGCGATTTTATAAGGTGCTTTGGGCCTCCGAAGCAAAACATAGCCATAACTTTATTCATATGGCACTACGCTATTTTGATGAGGGCGAAGTGCTTGATCGATTAGATCAACTCGTTGAAGCCGAAGGTAATATTGTTCTAAATTTGCCTCTGAAAGCGGCACTGCACTGATTTAGAAGAACTAGCTATTTACTAAAGAATCCATCAATAGTTGCGGGCGCATTCTCTATGGTTACATTAGCTTGCTTGAAATGAGAGCGAATATCGTTGATATAACACCAAGTCTCTTGCACTTTTCCTTGTTGTATGGTAGTAATTAATACTGCCTCTCGATCTAATGCTAAGTAAAGATCCTTCTGTTTACGAAGTTGAGCTTCCTGTTCAGCTTTGGAGAAAAGGTAAACTGACAAGACAAGGAGTATGAAAATGCAAAAAACAAGCAAAATAGTAGTCATATAAATAGCATTTAGACAGTAATAAAGGTAGTCATAGCTAATACTATAAACTAACATAGTATTACTTTAGAACTTACATAATGAGAGGT
>NZ_JBARYM010000732.1:0-5196 GCF_049647865.1 Tunicatimonas sp.
CAGCAACAGCTCAAAACGCGATTGACTACACCGTCCAAGGAAATGTTACTGACGAATACGACGAACCTCTAATAGGAGCTACCGTGCAACTTGTTGGGACCAGTATTGGAACGGTTTCCGACATCAATGGTGATTATCGGTTATCATTTAGTCGCGCACCTGGGACGTACCAGCTAGCTATTAATTTTGTAGGGCACGAGCGAGTAACAGAACCAATCACGCTGGATGCGAACAATACCAATATTACCATTAATAAGTCCTTGAAGATGGATCTTATTGGTTTAAGTGAAGTAGTGGTGACGGGCACATCAGTAGCAACTAGCAAAAAACAATTAGGTAACGCAATCTCTACTGTCTCGGGTGAAAATATATCCGAAGTTGGGGCCATTGGTATTGATCAGGCTTTAGCTGGAAAAGTAGCTGGAGCATTGGTTCAGCAAAATTCGGGTAGCCCGGCCGGAGGAATTTCTATTCGGTTGCGTGGTGTGAGTACCCTAGCTGGCTCATCCGATCCTCTGTACATTATTGATGGGGTAATTGTCAGCAACAGTTCGTCAGAGTTGGTAGATTTGGGTGGAAGTTCCCAAAACCGATTGGTAGACATCAATCCTAACGATATTGAGCGTATTGAAGTAATAAAGGGCGCAGCCGCAGCGGCAATCTACGGTTCTCGGGCTAATAATGGGGTAGTACAAATATTCACTAAACGGGGGACGCAAGGCGCGCCGAAGGTTACAATAAGCACCTCATTTCGGATAAACGAATTAAGGAAAAAATTGCCGATCAACGATGCTCCTTTCGTATTTACTGAACCAACTATTTTAGACGATTTATCAACCACGCCCGTAGAACGGTACGACTATCAGGAAGATATTTTTCAAACGGGTATTGGCACTGATAGCTACGTAAGTGTTACGGGTGGGAATGAGCGCACCAAATATTTTGTATCGGGCGCCTACTTCCTAAACGAAGGCATCATTAAAAATCAAGATTATCAACGATATAACGGAAGAAGCCGCGTAGATCAAATTCTTAACGACTGGGCTAGCTTCTCATTCGGGGCCAACTATACGCTTAGCAGTAGTAATGACGTACCAAACGGCGGAATTAGCGCAGCCTACGGAGCATTAACTGGCTTTAGCTTTTCCAACAATGTTACCCCACTGGTAGACAACGAAACGGGGTTGTACAACAATACCAACGCTCGGGCAAACCCATTAGAAGTAATTGAGGCCTACGATTTTGGTAACGAAACTAACCGGTTCATCGGTGATTTTCAAGTCAACCTGACTCCGGCTGATGGGTTAACCATTGATTATGTGTTAGGAGTAGATACGTACTCTTCAGTTGGTTTAGGATTTATTCCCGACCCTAATACTTCGGGTATATTTCCCACTGGATTCTCCCGCCGGTCTGACCGCAATTTCTTTCAGATGAACAATGACTTAAATATTGGTTATCAGACTGAGATTGTTCCGGGAATTCAATCCACTACCGCATTGGGGGGTACCGTACAGTACGAGCAAGTTGAAAACATTGCTTTAGAAAGTACCGACCTACCTCCTTTTGTTAGAACCGCTGCCTCAGGTACATTACAGGGCAGGGGTGAGTCTCGACTTGAGACAGTTGTGCAGGGTGCTTTCTTACAAGAAACTATTGGAATTCTTGATAAAATATTTCTGACAGGAGCTATTCGGGTAGATGCCTCAAATTTATTCGCTGAAGAGGAACGCACTCAGTTTTATCCCAAGCTCAGCGGTTCGTACGTAATCTCCGAAGAATCCTTTTTTCAATCGGCTTTAGGCAATTCAGTGAACCTCCTCAAATTTCGTAGTTCCTACGGCGAAGCCGGTAACCTAACCGGCATAGGAACCTTTGAACGCTTTACTAACCTAAACCCTACATCAATAGACGGAGTTACCGGGCTATTGCCTTCTTCTCAGCGAGGAACCTTGGGAGTTCGTCCGGAACGGCAAAAGGAATTTGAAGTCGGGGTTGATCTGGGTATGTTCAATAACCGTTTTGGGTTAGAATTCACCTATTATACTAAAGATGTAGAAGACCTTCTGTTAAATCGTACATTATCTCCTACCACGGGATTTAGTAGTACCCGTCAAAACGTTGGAACCTTAGAGAACGAAGGTTTTGAAGTTCTGGTAAGAGGTGTGCCCGTGCAATCGCAAGATTTTGTGTGGTCGGTAACAGGTACATTTAGTCGCAATACCAACGTGGTGAACGGTATAGAAGAAGACTTCATTCTACTACCAGGTTCTTTTGGTCAATCAGCAGTTCTGAACAACGAGGCGGTTGGGGTATTTTATACGACATACTTAGCCAAAAACCCAGATGGCAGTTTGCTACTTGATGATGGCGGATTACCTCAGCGCGAACGAGTAGGACGCGAAGATGGACAACCTACTGGGGCATTGGATGAAAAAGTAATTGGCGATCCTAATCCAGAGTTCTTCTGGTCAGTTATTAATGAAATTGACTATAAGAATTTTAGTTTTCGTGTACAGTTTGACGCTATTCAGAATTTCAACGTATTCAACTTTACCAATCGCCTCTTATCTTTCGCCCCTTTTGGTGGGGGACAGCTTTACGAAGATGAACTAACTGGTAATCTGCCCAAAGGATACAATGCCGCTACCTTTAGTGCTTTTGACCGTTTTGTAGAAGATGGATCGTTTGTAAAACTGCGAGAATTAGGCTTAAGCTATAATTTACAACCCGAAGCGTTGGGTATTACTAACCTACGGCTGAGCCTGATAGGAAGGAACTTGCTTTCGTTTGATAATTATTCTGGTTGGGACCCTGAAACTAACGCAGCGGGTCAAAGCAACACTACCCGGGGTTTTGACTTCAACGAAGTACCTATACCTCGTACTTATTCATTTCAACTTACTGCTACTTTCTAAATCCGTAAAACATGAAATTCAGAATATATCTTACAGCTTGGTTTTTTATGCTGGTATCGGCTTGCGAAATGGATATTCCTAATCCTAATGCTGCTACCGAAGATGAAGCACTTAACAGTCGCCAAGGTCTATTGGCCCTGTCAGCCGGTATGCGTCAATATTATTCTACGGACGCGCTAAGCCGGGTTATAATTACTCCAGGAGTAACTTCTCGCGAACTTGGTGCTTTTACTACTTTTGTAAACTACTTAAATTTAGAAGAAGGAGGCGATGCTATTGAGAACGATAATTCACTAACGAGTGGTATCTGGAGCAGACTTTACCGGGTAATTAGTAACGCCGAGCAAATTATTAATAACACCACTGAAGAGGTAGTTCCGGACGCTGCTACTCGTACTGGAATTTTAGCCCACGCTTTGTTTTTCAAAGCAGCTTCATTAGGATACTTAGCTCAGAGCTTTGAGCAAGCCCCCATCACTACATTAGCAACTGGTGATGCACCGTTTGTAAATCGCACTGAAGTTATTGCTGAAGCTATACGCTTGCTTACGGAAGCCCGGGCTCTTTTATCATCAACCCCACCTTCCGATTCATTCTACGATCAAGTTGGAACTACGCTAGACCTACCGAACATGGTAGAAGCGTATCTTAGTCGCTATCATTTAATCGCTGGAAATTACCAGGAAGCAATTAACGCAGCAAATGCCGTTAGCCTAAGTTCGGTTTCCTACTTTGTGTATGATGCTGAAAATCCTAATCCCATTTGGGAGTTAGCCGTTAATAGTAACGATTTTCGTCCACTAGATAACTTTGGCCTCGACATGCTTCAACTAGATGCTAGCGATGAGCGGATCAACTTCTTTCTGGTATCGGCTGATACTACTTCCGCTGCTTTACAGCTACCAGTAGAGGATTTGGCAGGTTATTTTAGCGCAAGAACGACTTCTATTCCGGTGTATCTTCCTGGCGAAGTTTTACTTAATAAGGCTGAGGCTCAGGCCCGTGCTGGTGAAATAAACGGCGCAATCGAATCCCTCAATGCAGTACGGACTAAGACTGACGATCCTACTGGAGTAAACGCGGCACTTACCTCGTACACTGGCCCTGCCACGGTAGAAGCAGTATTGGAGGATATTTATAATAACCGGGCGGTAGAACTATTTCTAACGGGTATGCGCCTAGAGGATAGCCGTCGCTTTAGCCGACCCGGTCCGGGTAGTAATTCTATGAGCCGAACCCGTAATTTTTATCCATATCCAGATACTGAGCGCTCCAATAATCCCAATACCCCGGATGATCCGGCGGTTTAATAAAAACCTGCTTAATAAACTGAACTATAAAACCAATATAAACCCAATCTGAGACAAAGGGGCTGGTTCAGAGCAATATTAATCTTACAATTGATGTTTTTTAGTGTTTTGCGGTACTAAGCTTGAGCTACTTTAATTAGGATGATAGGTGCACACAGTTTGGGATGCCAGATCCAACCATAGTTTTTATTTGCTATAAGATTTAGATTCTGTATTGATAGAGCTACATATTCGATAAATATAGAATATTGATTTGGTGAATATTCTTTCAACTCACGTATGGTCTGAAATTATTAACCAACTATTTTGTGTGAAGAAAAATAAGTAAGTTGTTAACTTATTATTTCATACTTATATGACAACCTATACTAAGCATTTATCATTCTACACCCTTTTTCTCACCATTATAATTCAGGCTTGTGACCCATCCGAACAAACTGACCAAGAAGCTGCTGCAACTGAGAAGCCCAATATCGTCTGGATTATGCTGGAAGATTGGGGCTACCAACTTTCTTGCTACGGCGAACCAGGTATCAGTACCCCTAATGTAGATAAACTGGCTGCGGAAGGTATTCGGTACACCAATGCGTTTGCTACTGCACCGGTTTGCTCGCCTTCCCGGTCAGCCATGATGACCGGGTTTCATCAGAACTATATTGGAGCGAATCAGCATCGTACTAATGGCTCAGGGTTTACCCGTCAGCCGCTGCCCCACGGCATTCGCCCGATGACACATCTATTGCAAGAAGCAGGATACTTTACCTGCTTTATGGCGAACCGAAAAACTGATCTGAACTTTACTTACGATGGAGATTTGTACCAGGGGGAAGATTGGGGTGAGCGGGAAGAGGGGCAACCTTTCTTCGCTCAGTTGACTTTTCCTGGAACCCACCGTCGGTGGCAACGCGACACTATCAATCCTATTGCGATTGAAGACGTTAGCCTGCCCCCGTATTATCCACAAACCG
>NZ_JBARYM010000733.1:0-6227 GCF_049647865.1 Tunicatimonas sp.
AACAGTTCACAGAAGTGCTACTTATTGTGGAGGTTTGGAAAAGAATTTGGGAGGTCGCCGCTACTTTAAGTTGTTTAGTCTACCATTTTTATTTTCTCGAACCCAATTCCCAAAGGAGGATATAGAGTGATTTCCACCACTTAGTATTCTACTTCGCTACGATTAACTGAGAGAAAAGTACAGACGTTACAACCCCCTCTTTCAATTATCCATTGTACATTGCACATTATTCACTGTTAATGGTTTGTGTATGAGTGAGCGATACCAACAGCGGGGGGTTTCCGCTACCAAAGAAGATGTACATCGGGCGATCCGACATATTGATAAAGGATTATTCCCTCAAGCTTTTTGTAAAATTGTGCCCGACTGGCTAGGTAGCGATCCTGCTTATTGCAATATTATGCATGCCGACGGCGCTGGCACTAAATCATCATTAGCGTATATGTACTGGCGAGAAACCGGCGATCTTTCAGTCTGGAAGGGTATTGCCCAGGATGCAGTGGTAATGAATACCGATGATTTACTCTGTGTAGGCGCGGTTGATAATATACTGCTCTCTTCTACGATTGGTCGTAACAAACACCTCATTCCGGGCGAAGTAATCCAAGCCATTATTGAGGGGACAGAGGAGGTGCTGCAACTGCTTCGCGACCACGGCATGAATATTATCAGCACTGGGGGCGAAACTGCCGACCTGGGTGATTTGGTGCGAACGATTGTGATAGACAGTACTGTTACCGCTCGAATGCGACGCGATGAAGTGATCTCTAACGATCGGATTACAGCTGGAGATGTAGTGGTAGGACTGGCTTCTTTCGGACAAGCCTCTTATGAAACCGAGTATAACGGCGGTATGGGAAGTAATGGTCTTACCTCTGCCCGCCACGACGTGTTCGCGCAGACATTAGCCAATCAATATCCGGAAAGCTACGATCCGCAAGTTCCAGTGGAGTTAGTGTACTCCGGTAGCCGTTCGCTTAGCGAAAAACTCACTATCGGCAATCAAGAAATTACGATAGGCAAACTGGTGCTATCCCCTACCCGCACCTATGCTCCAATTGTGCAGCAAATTCTAAAGAACAGCCGAAGCCAGATACATGGAATGATACATTGCAGCGGAGGGGCACAGACCAAGGTGCTGCATTTTGTAGAGAACTTACACATTATTAAAGATAACCTCTTTTCTACTCCGCCCCTGTTTCAACTCATTCAGCAAGAAAGTCAAACTTCTTGGCAGGAAATGTATCAAGTATTTAATATGGGACACCGGCTAGAACTGTATGTACCTGAGAACTATGCAAATGCTATTATTGAAATTTCAGAGAGCTTGGGAGTAGCAGCTCAAATTATCGGACGGGTAGAATCTGCCGATCAGAAGAAAGTTACCATTGAAAATGAGCACGGAAGTTTCGTCTATTAAAATCACACACCCTACTGGTAGCGCAATTGCAAGATAAGCTCCTCTAGCTCTGCCGGGCGTTGAGTGCCGATCAGTATCTGTTGATCATCCGCCAAGTGCAGTTGCACCCCAGAATGACCGGAGATGGTATACGCTTTCCCCTTTCGGCCGTAACGCATCCCCCACCCACCGTATTCAGCCAGACCGTCGTATTTCCGAATGTACATCTCATCAATATCCGCCCAATCAATACTATGAACTGCCCACTGAAATGGAAAAAGCTGAAACTTAATACCCTGATCATCAATCTGCACAAAAAGGTGAGCTTTGTATGTTAACAGCACTATTCCTCCCCAAATAGCCCCAATAAATAATAATGCCGGAGCCGATGACCAAGATATAACAGGGGTCTTACTCAGAAGAGTATGAAAAAATACCAAGAAAATTAAAGTTCCCAGCGATACCCCTAACAAAACCCATAGCCAGGTTTGCCGATAGCGTTGTACCTCAGTAAAGTTTAGAACTCCCGAATTTTCTTTTGGGAACGATGGCCGCTTAGTAGATACCATAATTCTGACTTTTGTTGCTTGTACTAGTTACGAATAGATGCCTTATATTCAAAACTTCATTCGCCTTAGCGATGTAAGTTATTGTTCATAATTTGCAACTTATTTGCCTCCTTCTTACAATCATTATTTTGGGAATTGCGCCACATACCTGTATCTTCAAATCGCATCTTTCTTTAGTACATATAGTATCTTATTCATGATGTTTTTTCTTCTGAAGGAAGCATATTAGATTTGCTATACATATGAACACCACCAAAATAATTAACGCCAATCTGATTAATGAAGGCGACATCAAGCGAGCTGATATCCTAATAGAGGGTACTTTCATCAGCCGAATTGATACCGATCTGTCTTCTGTTACTACCGATAATACGTATGATGCCCAAGGTAAATATCTATTTCCTGGTTTGATTGATGATCAGGTACATTTTCGTGAGCCAGGGCTCACTCACAAAGCTACCATCTATTCAGAAGCTAAAGCGGCTGTAGCCGGAGGCATTACCTCATTTATGGAAATGCCGAACACGGTACCGAACACGCTTACCCAAGATTTATTACAGGATAAGTACGATACCGCAGCTCAACATTCTCTGGCAAACTACTCGTTTTACATGGGCGTTTCTAATGATAATTTAGAAGAAGTATTACGAACCAACACTCAAGAGGTATGCGGACTGAAAGTATTCATGGGTTCTTCTACTGGCAATATGCTGGTTGACAATGAACAAACGTTGCGTAACGTATTTGCCCAGTCGCCTATGCTGGTAGCCACTCACTGCGAAGACGAAGCTACCATCCGGGCCAATATACAGTACTTCCGAGAAAAATACGGAGAGGAAGTCCCAATAAAATGTCATCCTGATATTCGCAGCGAAGAAGCATGTTACAAATCTTCCTCTTTAGCAGTATCTTTAGCCCAGGAATTCGGTACTCGTCTGCACGTTTTGCATATCTCTACTGCCAAAGAACTTTCCCTGTTTAGTAACGATATTCCATTAGAAGAAAAGCACGTAACCGCCGAAGCCTGTTTACATCATCTGTGGTTCAATAATCAAGCCTACGAAGAGAAAGGGACACTTATTAAGTGGAACCCCGCCGTAAAAACTGCTCAAGACCAGGCAGCAATCTTAGCGGCAGTTCTTGATAATACCATTGATGTATTAGCCACCGATCACGCCCCGCATACCTTAGCCGAGAAACAACAAACTTATTTTAAAGCCCCGTCTGGTGGCCCACTAGTCCAACACAATTTGGTAGCACTGTTGGAGATGTATCACCAAGAGAAGATTACGCTAGAAAAAATAGTAGAAAAAGCCTGTCATCATCCCGCTCAGCTATTTGAGGTAGATCGTCGGGGTTTCATTCGCGAGGGTTATTACGCTGATCTGGTGCTGGTAAATTTAAATCATCCTTGGACAGTACAAACCGACAATATTCTCTATCAATGCGGTTGGTCGCCGTTTGAAGGCACTACTTTTCAAGCTCAGGTAACCCATACTTTCGTTTCAGGACACTGCGCATATGCTAACGGACAATTTGATGAATCGCAGCAGGGATTACGATTGCAATTTAAACGGAAAACTACCTAGCTACACCTTAACTAGAATGGGAACGTGTTTTTGTTACGAATAACGCTAGTGTGGGAAAGAACCTGACCATTTTTTTATTTTTTTTCACGGTGATAGCCTATCTCAGCCCTTACGTATCCCCGGCTCAGGCTTGGTTGGCTGGTTTTTTCTCAATGGTCATTCCGGTACTACTGTTATTACATGCATTCCTATTAGCCTACTATATTGTCCAGCGAAAGAAGCGGTTTTTATATTCCCTCATTGCTTTACTGCTAGGATACCAATATCTGATGGCAAGTTTTTCGGTAAGTTACCCGTCTGATTCCGTAGATATACCATTCTCGGTGCTAAGTTATAACGTACGGGTCTTTAACACCTATGCTTATCTTCAAAATGAGAACGAGCCGGGTAAAGCCATGATTGATTGGTTAGCAGATGAAGATGCCGATATAAAGTGCTTGCAAGAGTATTACAATGATAAACGATCCTCTATCTTCAACACTACTACCCAACTAGAGTCAGCAGGTGACTATAGTGGATTTGTCAAACCTAATTTGGTGAACCGGATAGGGGCTGAGTTTGGGTTGGCTACTTTTAGTCGCTACCCAATGTTGCACCAAGGAACTATAGCTTTGCCCGATTCAACCCACTTTGGTATCTATACCGATCTGAAAATTAAAGAGGACACCGTAAGAATATACAACATACACCTACAATCCATGAGCATTGATGAACGAGACCTGAGCGACTTAGAGAGTGTACGTAATAATTATTCTTCAGTATTTCAAAAGCTTAAGCATGGTTTTGTAAGCCGAGCTGGCCAAATAGACCATCTGCTCGAACACTTAAATACTAGCCCACACCCCGTTATTGTGTGTGGTGATTTCAACGACCTTCCTTATAGCTATACGTATTTTACCCTACGGCAGTGGCTTCATAACGCTTTTGAGCGAGCCGGAAATGGTTTAGGATTCAGTTACAACGGGCGGCTATTTTTCTTAAGAATTGATAACCAGTTTTATAGTAAATCATTGAAAGCCCATTCATTTAAAACCATTCGAAAGATAAACTACTCCGATCATTTTCCAGTACTCACCGAGTATACCTTCACTAAAAATCAATAGTAGTATTGGTAATCTACTACCATATTCCTAAATTTGCATCTCTTACACACGGTGATTGTAGTTCAGTTGGTTAGAATGCCTGATTGTGGTTCAGGAGGTCGCGGGTTCGAGTCCCGTCTTTCACCCTTTATAAGCACATCACGAAGGCCGTTCATGCTAGGGCATGGACGGTTTTTTTTGTATCTTTCTACCATAGTTTTTATTACCATGTAATTAAAGAGCCGCAGCATTCAGGCGAGCTAGAATCTTCGTATAGCTGTCGTTCCTTTTTTGGTAATATTCATTTTAGATAGAGGAAGCTATGTCGGCATCGGAGTTTATGTTATTACCTTTAGCAGAAAGAATAAGCCTGCTGTATCGGGAAGGAACATTTGTGGTGGCTATTCGGTACTATGGCTACAAGGTAAATCTTTATCTAATCAACGGATTTTATGTTGAAGCTTTCTACAATCATAAGTTGGATAAAATTGAGCGGATTGAACTACTCCCCAATTCCCATACTCGCTTGAAGTTTTACTCTGATCAGATTTCTCTTCCTAGCGATTTACTTCAATAAAGTGTTCAAAAATACTCAACTTACATGAATACATAAACGCCGCGCGACGGTTGCCTGAACACTATGTCAGATGGTTACGTTTCCCCAGTTCTCTCCTGAGCGGATGCGGTTAAGTTGGGTGTGCGTGATATTAAATCGCTTGGCAATCATACTTAGCCGGGTCTTATTGCTTCTTAATAACCGCTTAATTACTCGCACATCAGTTTCTGTCAGCTTGTAACCAGTAGTGCGGCTACGGAGTATCGCCGGATTATGATTGTTGTGTTCGTTTAATTGTCTTTCAGTCATCCAGCGCAAATTATACCGGCTATTATTTTGCTTATCATAGTCTAGGTGCACTACATACTTATGTTCGGCAGAAGTTTGCTCTAAGAAGGCGCTAGCTACTAAGCGATGAATATAATGCGTTTGCGACACTTTCTTTCCTAACCGAACCATGACTGAAAGATAGCCATTAACATTAGACCCCTTCATTATACGTCCGTTGACTTTATCGACGGCAAAACTCTTTACCCGACCATGACTTGACACTTCGTAGCAAGCATGAGGAAGTGGGGTCTCAAAACAAATCTCTTTCCAGACCTCATTTCTGTATCGATTGATACTCATATTAAAAAAATTGTGGTTAGCAAATGAATATTATCAAAAAGTCTTTATTTGCTTAAATCAGTTGCCCTTTCTAACAACGAAGTATGTATTTGCATTACTTGAGGGACTACTAGTGCATCGCCACTGTTATCAATAGTTATATTAGCCAGTTGGCGGCGCTCTTCATCACTAAACTGCTTATTCATAATGGCTTCAACCTGCCGGCTTGTCCTATGAGAATCTCGCTTCAATATCCGTTGCAGACGAATGTTCCATGCGGCATCTACATTAATGACATAATCAAGTTGACGATAAGAACCTGTTTCATAAAGTAAGGCAGCTTCTTTGAGCGTGTAGGGCTTATGCAAGCGATGCTTTACCCATTGGGTATAATCTTCAGCCACTTTAGGGTGCACCAACTGG
>NZ_JBARYM010000734.1:0-1893 GCF_049647865.1 Tunicatimonas sp.
CCAAGCAACCCTTTTTGCTAATGTATTTGCATAAGGCTCCGCACCGCGAATGGTTACCGGCTGAGCGGCATTATAAAGAATTTACAAAGAGAAAATTTCCTGAGCCGGAAACTCTTTTTGATGACTACGAGGGGCGCGGTACTGCAGCTAAAGAAGCCGAAATGAACCTACTTAAGCACATGAACTGGGCCGGCGATTCCAAAATTCGGCCGAGTTTACTTGATAGTTTAGGCATACCTGAAACAGCAAACTGGGACCATAGAGCATTTAATGGTGAAGTAGGGCGGCAAAATGAACGTCAGCGTGCGGCTTGGGACGCGGTGTATGACTCGATTAATCAAGCATTCAAGGAGGAGTATCCAAATATGAACGAAGAAGACCTTATGCGCTGGCGCTACCAACGATATATGCAGGACTATCTAGGTAGTATTGCGGCAGTAGATGAAGGGGTAGGGCAGGTGCTAAATTATCTGGAAGAAAGTGGACTGGCCGAAAACACCATTGTGGTGTATACTTCCGATCAAGGCTTTTACCTCGGAGAACATGGTTGGTTCGATAAACGCTTTATCTACGACGAATCGTTTAAAACCCCACTGCTGGTTCGCTGGCCGGGTGTAATTAACCCTGGTACCGTGAATACTCAAATGGTGCAAAACCTTGACTTTGCCCAAACCTTTTTAGCGGCGGCTGAAGTAGAAGCTTCCTCGGATATGCAGGGGGAAAACCTGATTCCATTGTTCAAGGGGGAAACCGAAAACTTTCGGAATGCGGTATACTATCACTACTACGAGTATCCGGCGGTACATATGGTGAAGCGACATTACGGTATCGTAACCGAAGATTACAAGCTAGCGCACTTTTACTACGATGTGGATGAGTGGGAACTATACGATCGTAAGAACGACCCGAATGAGTTGAAAAATGTCTACAATGATCCGGCCTACACTGAAGTAGTAGAAAAGCTTCATCAAGATTTAGACGAAATCCGCGTTAAGTATAAAGACTCCAAGGAGCTGGATCAGAAGTACATTGACATGTACCAGGACATGGCGAATTAAAATTTAATGGTGCAGAACAAGACTTATTTTCCTAATCTAGACGGATTAAGGTCTTTAGCATTTCTTGCCGTTTTTCTTGGTCATTGCTTTTCGGCAAATACTGTATTAGTGAAGCAGTCTGATGCTTATCAGTGGGCAATATCGTTCTTCCGCTTAGGTGGTTTGGGGGTTAGTTTCTTCTTTGTTTTGTCCGGCTTCTTAATTACTTTTTTGTTGTTGGAAGAAGAAAAGATAAATGGCCGTATCAAGGTAGCATTATTTCATATGCGCCGAATCTTACGGATATGGCCGCTATATTTTGCTTGCATACTCTTTGGCTTTTTAGTTTACCCTTGGATTCTGCAATCTTTACTAAATGTTTCATTCATTGAGCCAGCTACATTCAGCTGGTATCTATTTTTTATAGGCAACTTTGATGTGATTAATAATGGATGGCCAAACACCCCAACCGTAAAGGTACTTTGGTCAATTTGTGTTCAAGAGCAGTTTTATCTCGTATGGGCTTTCCTCTTATTTTGGGTTAAATCGTGGCGGAAGGCAATAATGATCGGTATTATTATCATATCATTATTATTCCGTATTTACTATTCCCGCTCAGAAGATGTACTTTATCTACACACAATTAGTATCATCTCTGATATGGGTGTAGGTGGGCTACTAGCCTTATTAACCTACTTGAGCCCATTATTTCTAAATAAGCTAAATCACATAAAAACCTATCAAATTGCTGTAGTTTATGCGTTGGGGCTAATTTGGTTCATTTTTCACAAGTGGTGGGGAGTACCTGTTTGGTTAATTCCTTGGGTAAGATTGATCTATTCGTTCTTTTTTGTAT
>NZ_JBARYM010000735.1:0-3085 GCF_049647865.1 Tunicatimonas sp.
CCATTCATTAGTTTCAACCATTAGTAATACATCGGGATCAACGGATCTAATTCGTTCCAGACACCCATCAGTATCCCGATTATACATTAAGACATTAGTCACCATAAAACCAATGGCATTAGAGCCAATTGGCTGTTGGGTCCGCTTTACTTGTGACCCAGCGGCAGGGGTATACGGATAAATGATAAATGCTTGATATATGAGACAGCCCAGTTGAGCAATGATGAATAAGATATTAAACCACCCTTGTACTGGAAAAAAAACAACTAAACTTAAGAATATCAGAAAATTAACTACCGTAATCTGTACGTGCGGAAAATCAAAGCCTCTTATTGACCAATGGTCGTGCTTTATTAATGGTAGTAAAGTGGCTACCACGAATAAACTACCTACTATGTATAGGACAATCTTCATGGCAAAACGGTAATTTGGTTCTGGTTGTTAGCTAATAACGTCAAATCCTGTGTAAGGGATAAGTACTTCTGGTATTTTAACCCCATCAGTAGATTGATTGTTTTCTAAGATAGCTGCAACAATTCGGGGAAGTGCCAACGCGCTTCCGTTGAGTGTATGAAGCATTTGGGTTTTATTGTTTCCGTCTTTGTACCTAAGCTTGAGACGATTGGCTTGATAGGTTTCAAAATTACTCACCGAGCTTACTTCTAGCCATTTTTGCTGCGCTGCCGAATATACTTCTAAATCGTAAGTAAAGGCTGCCGTAAAGCCCAAATCACCGGCGCAAAGTTTTAGTACCCGATAAGGCAACGCTAACTGCTCAAGCAATTGGCGGGCATGTAGCAACATGTCTTCTAGTGCTTTATACGATTGATTGGGGTGGCTGATTTGCACAACTTCTACCTTATCAAACTGATGCAGACGATTCAATCCTCGAACGTGTGCTCCCCATGAGCCAGCTTCTCGGCGAAAGCAAGGGGTGTAACCAGTGTTCTTTATCGGCAAATCGGCTTCTCGTAAAATTACATCTCGATACAAGTTAGTAATAGGCACTTCCGCCGTAGGAATCAGGAATAGTTTCTGATCTACAATTTCGTACATCTGCCCTTCCTTATCGGGCAATTGCCCAGTTCCGTAGCCTGAATCCTCATTAATTAGCAAAGGAGGTTGTACTTCCAGATAGCCCGCTTCTCGAGCTTTATCTAAGAAAAAATTGACCAAGGCCCGTTGCAGCCGGGCCCCCTTTCCTTTGTAAACGGGAAAGCCAGCTCCAGAAATTTTATTACCCAATGCAAAATCAACAATATCGTACTTTTCAATCAGCTCCCAGTGAGGAAGTGCTTCGTCGGGTAATGTCGGTAGTTCTCCATTTTCCAATACTATTTCGTTGTCTTCCGCCCGCATTCCTTCGGGCACACTTTTATGAGGAAGATTAGGAATATTGTATAGCGTTTTCTGTAATTCTTCTTCGTAAGCCCGAAGGGTTTCGGTGAGCGTTTTGGAACTATTCTTTAAATCGGCGGTTTTTATTTTTACAACTTCAGCATCTTCTCGCCTTCCCTCTTTCATAAGCTGACCGATTTGTCGCGATAGACTATTAGACTCCGCTAGTGTTTCATCCAACTTGGTTTGGGTTTCTTTTCGTGACTGATTCAGCTTTACTACTTGATCAATGAGATGCTGAGCATCGGTGAGGCCACGTTTGGTCAGTCCTCGTACGGTGGCTTCCGGGTTATTGGCAATAGTGGCAACAGCTAACATATTCTTTCAGAAGTTAAGAAAGGGGCGAAGTACGAAAAAATGCGCTAGAAAAGAAATGGGCAGGTATGAATTAAGTACGGAAGGTTTAATAAAATTCACCAGTAATTGCTTGACAAATAGCAACCGATGGTCTATACTTGCAATAGCAAACCAGGAGAAGCAAAGCGTCTTTGCATTCCACTCCAAATTCAGTACGCTGCATTATCCTATAATATCCACTTATTTAATGTTCTTACCCTTCGGCTTCACCGCTGAATTTCCAAATTTTTAGTATTACGTATTCCAATTTATGTACAACATTGATGAATTACAGGTTCGCTTGCTCTCCGAGTTGCGAGAAATAGCCGAACAGATGGGATTGTCCAATTACAAAAAACTCAATAAAAAAGATCTTATCTACAAAATTCTGGATCAGCAGGCAATTCTGCCAGAAGACCAGCTTCCTCAGAAGAAGGAAAAGGTTACAGAAGAAACCGCTCCTGCTTCTCAAAGTGAAGATGGCACTACCAAAAAAGCACCTTCCCCCAAACAAGAAAGCAAACCTAAACGGCGACGCCCTAAGAAATCCAAGAGCACTTCGGCTGAATCAGATCAGAACACCGAAAAAGCTCCTAAGGAAGGTGATAGCAACAAGCAAAAACCTCAGAAAGAAGAGAATGAGTCTTTTCAGCATAAGCGCAAGCGGGTAAACGTGACAGAAACCGAAGATAGTAGTGATACTGATGAACCTAACACTACTAATGACCTGCTAGAGTCTTTTGATATTGAAATGGAAGAAATGGAGGCTTCTGGAGATCCATCTGAAAATAAAGATAAAAACGAACGGAGCAAAGACGAGCGAAGTAAAGACGATCGGTCCAAAAATGATCGCCCCAATAATAATAAAGACCGATCTAACGATGATTCGCGAAAAGGGCGTGATAACCGTGACTCAAAGAATTCTCGCGATCAGCAACGTGATCAGCGAGATAGCAACCGCGACAAAAAGCGGAACGACGATAAGAAGCAAAACCAGATGGTTCCGATTAAAGAATTTGACGGAGCCATTGAAAATGAAGGCGTACTAGAAATTATGCAGGATGGCTACGGCTTCCTTCGCTCATCTGATTATCATTATCTAGCTAGCCCTGACGATATTTACGTATCTCCCTCTCAGATCAAATTATTTGGTCTAAAAACCGGAGATACAGTTCACGGACAAATTCGCCCGCCTAAGGAGGGAGAAAAATACTTTGCGCTGCTTCGGGTATCATCCGTTAATGGAAAAACAACCGATGACATTCGGGATCGGGTTCCGTTTGAATACTTAACACCGCTTTTTCCTGAAGAGCGCTTAAACCTATCTACCAAAGCCGGACACTATTCTACC
>NZ_JBARYM010000736.1:0-3098 GCF_049647865.1 Tunicatimonas sp.
TACCCAAAAAGCCAACTCAGTGGGCAACCTTAAGTGATGACCTAGAATTTAAACCAGCACTTACCTACTTTCCTACTGTATTCGCGCGCACCAATGAAGGTGGGCATTTTCTGGCCAAACCAGTAGAAGGACACGGTTCCGGCGATTTTGCCAATTTGCTACAGTGCAACGGATTCTTAGAACTTCCCGACGATCGTTCTCATTTCCGGCAAGGCGAGGTTTTTCCATTTATTCCTTTTACGTAGTTCCTCATGATAAGAGTCTACATAGCCTAAAAGAAATCGTAGAAGCTAAATGTTGATAAGCCTTAATTAATTAAACATAATCAATTCACTTCCTCAACCAGCACTGCCTCTTCCAGTATGTACATCATTTGATACATATCGTGGGCGTTTAGTGTTAGTGTTCCTTTTACCTTGATAGGCGTATCGGTATACTCAATAGGTTCCTCCAGATAGACTTCAACTACCGTTTCAGGACCACCCACTCCGCAAAAGAAACAGGCAGCCAATGGTAACGACGACAAAATAAAGTGGCTAGGTTCAAACACCGCATCTAATCCTCCCGCCGGAATGATGTAGCCCGGAATGGTTATTTCTGCCCTTTCCATCGCTTCTACTTCATCAGAAAAAATAGGGAGGTTTACCATACCGAATTCATCTTCGGTGCTTTCGTACGTTACCTTCGCCAAAGTACTCCACACATTGTTGTTGGAGTATTTAGGACTATCTTCTTGCGCTTGAGAAGGTTTGGAAAATAGCACAACCAACGCAAATACCGCGACTACAACTCTCATAGGTTTCTTAGTTTCTATTTTCTTTCTGACTCGGAATCTACTGATGCCGCATCCGACCGCAATGTAGGATACTCAATCCCTAGTTGCTCTAAGTAGGTGTCGTATTTGGTTTCATCAAAATAATACTTTTCCAACTCAGGCCGAAATGTAGCCATAATCTCCTGATTAAGTTCAATCGCCGGTTTATCATCGGGATTCAGCAGCGGCTCGTACTCCACATCTTTGGTCTGTTCGTCTTTGTAGTAGGTCCAGGCTTCCTCAATAAGTTCAGGTTTTAGAAATAAGTCTAGTAAAGTCATGGCTTCTGCTTTGGCCCCGGCGGTAGCTCCTTTGTGGGCAATCGGAGTAGCCATGGTAATTGCGTTGGACCAATGATGACCCTGCAAACCTGGCATATTAGAAGGAAAACGTAGCACGATGGTGGGAACCGCCCAAGAAATATCCGCAATATCATCGGAACCACCCCCTAGCGAGAATTTCACGGGTTGCCCCAGCTCTTCCAGTTCGGTAGCCAATCCTTCGGGGTCAGAACCTACTTCTTCTTGTACTGCTTTCGCTAGGGTTTGATCGTCCTCCGACCATTCGGGCAAACCGACTTTTTCAATGTTTTTGTGGGCGGTTTCGGCAATCACCTTATTAAAGTGTCCGGGCCAAGCACTACCCAGGTAACGGTACGACATTTCAGTGTCGGTCATCATGGCGGCTCCTTTCGCAATATTAATAGCGATGTCGTACATCTTCTTAATATCGGAGTAGGTACGGTCGCGCAGGTAATACCAAACGGATGCTTTAGCCGGTACCACGTTAGGTTGATCGCCTCCGTCAGTAATTACGTAGTGAGAGCGTTGGGTAGGTTGCAAATGCTCACGACGGAAGTTCCAACCTACGTTCATCAGTTCAACGGCATCGAGCGAGCTACGTCCGCGCCAGGGAGAACCTGCGCCGTGAGCCGCTTCACCATCAAAAGAAAATTCAACCGAAATCATTCCATTGCCGCGGGGGCTGCCGTAGGAGGTTTCCAGATTATTACCCACGTGGGTAAATATGCAAGCGTCTACATCGTCGAAGTAGCCGTCGCGCACAAAGAATGCTTTGGTAGCCACCTGTTCTTCAGCCACTCCGGGCCATAGCATTAGCGTTCCGGGTAAGCCTTCTCGTTCCATAATATCCTTTACCGCCAGCACGGCAGTTACATTGACAGCCTGACCGGAATTGTGTCCTTCACCGTGCCCCGGTGCCCCTTCGATGATAGGATCGTGATAGGCTACGCCGGGCTTCTGGGAGGCTTTAGGAATACAATCCAGATCGCTACCGATAGCGATAACCGGTTTGCCCGAACCCCAGGTAGCCGTCCAAGCGGTAGGCACGCCGGATATTCCTCGCTCAATAGTAAACCCATTTTCTTCTAAAATTCCGGTGATGTACTTTGAAGTTTCAACCTCTTGGAAGCCTAACTCACTAAAGCTGAATATCTTATCAACCATTACCTGGGTGAGTTTGCTATTTTCCTCCACAGCAGCCATCGCCTCCTCCTTCAGTTTCTCAATCTTCTTAGGCGACATTTTTTTCTGGGCGACGGCACTTAGATCAAATAGAAAGAGTGCGACTAACACTAAAGGAATGATATGCTTATACGACTTTGAGTAGAAGCGGAGAAGTAGATTCATAGTTTCTGTCGGTTAGGTGATTTACTAAAATACAAAAAAGGTTTTTCAGGTGCTATCGTTCATTTGTCTACCTTAATTTCAATGCAGAGATAAAACTAATAGCACTACAATGCCAGAATTTAATTTTCCTTTTGCGGCAAAATACAAAATATTACAGTAACTCTCTTTCTTACCATCCGTAGTAAAAGAAAATTTATCCACATTCGCGCCGTACCTTAGAGCTTAACATACCATAAGTGGTATCTTTAAGCTTTTCTACTAAAATCTATCGTACTATGCCGACTCGATTTATTCATAATGTTTTTTTCTGGTTAAAGAATCCTGCCAACGCTGGAGAAGCTAAGGCATTAGAAGCAGGTATTCGCACTCTTTTTGATGTTTCTACGGTGCAAGATGCTCATTTAGGAAAACCGGCTCCCACTGATCGATCAGTTATCGATAACACTTACTCGTATCACTTGATGCTGGCGTTCAACAATTTGGACGATCAGACCGCGTATCAGGGCGATCCAATTCATCTAAAGTTTGTTGATGATTACGCGCATCTTTGGGAGAGAGTGCAGGTATACGATTCGGATGCTGGATTAGTATCCGATAACTAAGGTTGGCTTGAAAAGCATATTCAATTACGGGCT
>NZ_JBARYM010000737.1:0-1717 GCF_049647865.1 Tunicatimonas sp.
ATCGGGAACTGTGACCGATGGGGAAAATAATGAAACCCTACCGGGGGTAAATGTGCTTATTAAAGGCACTACTCAGGGTACCGTAACCGATATGAACGGAGAGTATCGTTTAACGGTGCCAAGCAACGATGCCGTGTTAGTATTTACTTCTATTGGATATGCTGCCGAAGAAGTAACCATTGGTAATCAAAGCACCATCGACCTTGATATGTTACCCGATGTACAATCACTATCTGAAATTGTAGTAACAGGATATTCGGTAGATAGTCGCAGGGAAACTACCGGTTCCGTGGCTACAGTAGACGCAGAAGATTTACAAGTTGTTCCTTCCGGTAATGTGGAGCAACAGTTACAAGGGCGAGTGTCCGGGGTAACGGTGATTACTAACGGACAACCTGGTACTTCTAGCATTGTTCGGGTACGTGGTTTTGGTGCTTTAGGGGGTAATGAGCCACTCTACGTAGTAGATGGAGTGCCAACGCTAAATACTGAGTTTTTAGCCCCCGGCGATATTGAGTCGACTACTGTACTGAAAGACGCTACTAGTGCTTCTATATACGGAGCGCGCGCTGCTGGTGGAGTTATTGTTTTTACCACAAAAAAGGGTGGTAGAAACCAACCGCTGAAAGTAACCTACAATGGTGAGATTGGAGTAACTGATCCTGGTCAAGGCCTTGAAGTACTAAATCCGCAAGAGCAAGCTACCTGGACCTGGAATGCCATCCGAAATGGAGCTAACAACCGAGGAGAAGCCCCTAACTTTTCGCATCCGCAGTACGGTACCGGTAGCCAGCCTGTTATTCCCGACTACCTATTAGTAGGACCTAATTCTGGAATTGTTGGTTCCGTGAATTTAGAGGAGCAAGCAGCACTGTATAACGTTGATCCAGCGTTAGGTTCTATTTATCAAGTAGTGCGAGCGAACAGAGGGGGAACGGACTGGTACGATGCCATTACCCGACCAGGGATTCTTCACCGCCATAATCTAGGGTTATCCGGTGGTGGAGAAAATAACCGCTTTTATCTTGGTCTGAATATGCAGGAGCAAGAAGGGATTCTTAACTATCAGATTTTTAAGCGTTATACTTTCCGAGCTAACTCCGAATTTGATATTATTCCCAACAAACTGCGAGTAGGTGAGAATATCCAGGCGACCTACCGAAGTGTTAATATCATTTTAGGCGGGCAAGGCGGCAGGGGTTCATCCGATGATGAGAACCTTATTCTAGATGCAACTCGTATGTCGCCTATCATCCCTATTTATGATGAGTTCGGTGGCTACGCGGGTACCGCAGCTCCCGGATTTAACAACCCTCGTAATCCAGTAGCTAATTTGGACGGGCAACGTAATAATAGCAACTTTTTAGGGGGTGGCTTCGGAAACGTTTATTTGGAATTTGAGCCTATCGAAGACTTAGTATTCCGAACTAGTTTCGGAGGTAGTTTCAATGCCGTTAATTCGGAAGGCTACACTCGTCGCCAGTACGAAAACTCCGAAAACAACTCGGCATTTGGCTACAACCGTAGTTCTAGCTATGGATTATCTTGGGTGTTTACTAACACGCTAAGTTATAACAAAACTTTTGGTGACCATGGCTTTGACATATTATTAGGACAGGAAGCATTGAAGCAAGATTTTGCAAATGGCTTTGGCGGATCAGGAATTAACCCATTTTCCGAAAACCCTGACTTTATTACGCTTTCAACGGTAGAAGGC
>NZ_JBARYM010000738.1:0-3807 GCF_049647865.1 Tunicatimonas sp.
GATGAGTACTACGCTTATTTTAGTGACATTTTGGTTAATGGCATCGATTAGGCTTTCTACGTAGGCAACTTCAAAGACTCCGCGCAAGCGTTCAATATCGAGCTTAATTTTACTTAGCTCACTGGGAGCGTAATATTCAGGCTTTACGTGAATAACAAAAGCATCGCGCAGTGGATTATCGCCCAGAAACTGCTGAAAATCTTCTCCGGTTTCTTCAATAAACACTTTGGCGGCATCTTCTTTGGATATAAAAACAACGGTTTCTTGTCCTTCCTGCGGTTCAATATATTCTTTACTGGCCAAAGTCTTCTGAATCTTGAGTCGATCACTGGGAGAAATAGACTGATTTAGAAATACCTGAATTTCAACATTCTCTTGGATGACTTGGGTAAGCTTTTTTGCATAGAGCAGAAGTAGGCCAAATAGCCCAATAACAAAAAGGGCAAGCGTAATGCTAAACACTACACTAACGTAGGGGTAACTTCCTAATTTTTTCTTTCTGCGAGCTTTCACCTCAGTAACGTTCATACTGATTTAGCGCTTGCGGGGGGCCGCCCCACGATTACCGGACTTGTTCTTTTTGTTTTCTTCGGTAGCTTTCATCGCATCTTCCAACTTCATCTGAAACTTTGACTTTTTCTTGTTACGGTTTTTCTTTTTATTCTCTTCCAACTTCTGCCGAATCTTGTCATCATCTACAAAACGTCGGATAATTGCTTGCTGCCCAAAGGTAACAAGGTTGGAAACCAGATAGTAAAAGCTAAGTGCCGCCGGAAATGAATTCAAAATAAACATGAACATTACCGGCATAGCGTACTGTAGTGACTTCATAGGACCCTGAACGCTCGTAACCTGACTGTTTGACCAAGTGTATAATAACTGCGATAGTGTCATTAACAAAACAAACAAGCTAATATGATTACCATAAAAATCGCTTACTAAAGGAATATTGGCGTTCCAACTCACAATGGCATCGTAGGTAGATAAGTCGTCAGTCCACAAGAAAGGCTCTTGCCGTAACTCAATAGAATTAGGAAAGAAGAAGAACATCGAAAGCAAAATAGGCATTTGCAGTACCATCGGAATACATCCGCTAATAGGGTTGACTCCTACTTTCTGATACAGTTGCATCTGCTCTTTCTGCATTGCCGCCATATCATCGCCGTGCTTTTCTTTTAGCTCGTCTAACTCAGGTTTCAATACTTTCATCTTACCCATTGAAATGTAAGACTTGTACGTGAGTGGGAAGAGAGCCGTCTTAAGAATCAATACCACGATAACGATAATGAGTCCGTAGTTACTAGAAAAGCGCTCTAAAAAATGAAACAATGGCGAGATAACATACTTGCTAATCGGTTTTACAATGAAATAGCCCCAATCTATATTATCTTCAAAGTCAACCGCCACGGTTTCCATAATACGCTGATCGTTGGGCCCGAAGTAGTACTTGAAAGAAAAGCTGCCGTTATTAAGCGGAGTGGGTACCTGCAGCCCAATGGTCTGTACAATATCAGAAGCTTCAGGCGGAGCTTCTAACGTAATAAGTGCTTTGGGAAAACTTTGATCGGCAATGATACCGGAAGAAAAGAATCGCTGTTTCATAGCTAGCCATACTACTGGTTCTTCAATCAACTCGGTCTCGGTTTCACCCGGGGTTTGGAGTAATGTTAGGTCATCGAGTTCATCAGTGTAGTATTTTACCGACCCGCGGGTGCGGCTTTCTTTCCCGTCTTTTTCTACTACTTGTAGCTCATCGTTCCAAATAAAGGTAAGTGTCTCATCTTGAATGATTCCACTAGCATTTTCTAAGCTAATATTATAGAATATCTCGTAGCCTTGCCCAGCTACGCGATAGGTCTGCCGTATTTTTCGCCCTTCCTCTAAGTTCGCCACAAATTCTACAGTAGTGGTATCATCCGCCGTTATTTGCTGGTCATTAGAGGATGATGAATAAAATAGTTCGTAGAGGTCAATTTCACCTTGGGCGGTGGGAGCTACCAATCGTATTTCGCTGGTTTCCGGTGTGAGTAGATCGACGGCACCGCCCCCGTAGGCCTCGTAATTCTTCATTTGCACAAATACCGGACGCCCTCCCTGGGTAGAAAAACGAACCCGCATATCTTCATTTTCCAGCGTGAACGATCTCTCTTCACCGCTGGCTGCTGCCGCAAATACGCCAAACCGCTGCCGGGTAGCCTCATTTTGTAAAGAATCGGGCAGTGAGTCAAGGGTAGTCGTGGGCTGCTGACTTTCTTGCGCTGACTGAGAGTTAGGAACAGCGGATTCCTCTTGAAGAGCTTGAGGCTCAGTAGTCGGAATCGGTTCTGGGGCAAAAAACTGAAAATATACAATGAGTAGTAACGCGAGTAGAGCGAATCCAATCGCTTGATTCTTATCCATATGCAGTGAGCGTCAAAAATGCCAATACGTTGATACACTTAAATGACGAACCAAAGTTCGAAATATGAGTGTAAAAGGTAAATTAATTTGTGTTTACTTTTCTACTGGTTCTTTCACTTGGTTTTTCTCTCGGATCGTAGCTTTAACAAACTGAACGAATAGCGGATGAGGTTCTTGCACTGTACTGCGCAGCTCAGGATGAAACTGGGTTCCTAAAAACCAGGGATGATCCTTAATTTCCATAATTTCTACCAATTTACTATCCGGGTTAATTCCTGAAGCTACCATACCATGCTTCGAGAATTCCTCTAGATAGTGGCTATTATACTCGTAGCGGTGGCGGTGGCGCTCCTGAACCGATTTTACTTTACCGTAAGCTTCGTAGGCTAACGAGCCTTTCTTCAATTCGCAAGAGTAAGCTCCTAGTCGCATAGTGCCACCTTTATTTTCCACGTGTTTTTGCTCTTCCATTAAAGCAATGACTGGTTCCGGCGTTTTTGAGTCAAACTCCGTAGAGTTGGCTTTTGCTAACCCAACTACATTTTGGGCGAATTCCACTACTGCACACTGCATTCCCAAACAAATACCAAAAAATGGAATTTTCTTTTCTCGGGCGAAGCGTGCAGTCAGCAACTTTCCCGGAATTCCGCGCACCCCAAAGCCGGGGGCTACCAGCACTCCGTGTAAATTACCTAACACTTCGGCTATATTTTCTATGGTAATACTTTCAGAAGGAATCCACCGAATGCTCACCTTACACTCATTTTCAGCCCCGGCGTGAACAAACGCTTCGGCAATTGATTTGTAGGCATCGGGTAGTTCTACGTATTTTCCTACAATGCCTACCGTTATTTCGTTGATTGGATTTTTTAGGCGACCCAAAAACTCTTTCCACTGTAAAATATCGGGTGCCTTATGGTTAGGTAGCCTTAATTTATTCAGCACTTGTTCATCCAACTTTTCTTTTAGCATGTAGATGGGGACATCATAAATAGAGTCAGCATCAATGGCTTCAATAACCGAACTAAGGTCTACGTTGCAGAACCGGGCTATTTTGCGCCGAATATCGGTCGGTAAATGTTGCGATGCCCGACACACCAGAATGTCGGGTTGCACTCCGGCTTCTGACAACCGTTGCACCGAGTGTTGAGTCGGCTTCGTTTTTAATTCTTTGGCTTTTTCTAAGTAGGGGACCAGCGTTAGATGGATTACTACAAAGTTACTGGAGCCTAACTCCCAGCGAGCTTGGCGTACGGCTTCCACAAATGGCAACGACTCAATATCGCCTACACAGCCACCAATCTCAGTAATCACAATATCATAATCTCCGGTTTGACCTAATTTGAAGACATGCTCTTTAATCTCATCCGTAATGTGGGGGATAACCTGCACCGTTTTCCCCAGATA
>NZ_JBARYM010000739.1:0-5478 GCF_049647865.1 Tunicatimonas sp.
GTTGATTGGTTAAGCCGGAAGATCATTAACTTACGTATTTTCAACGACGAATCGGGAGTAATGAATCGTAGTTTAGTAGATATTGGTGGCGAAATGTTAGTCGTTAGCCAGTTTACCTTACATGCCAGCACTAAAAAAGGTAATCGCCCTTCCTACATTAAAGCCGCTAAACCCGACACCGCCATCCCTCTGTACGAAAAATTTGTGCAAGCTGCCGAGAAACTTTTAGAGAAACCAGTACCAACCGGGGAGTTTGGAGCCGATATGAAGGTGCAACTACTGAATGATGGCCCAGTTACCATCATTATTGATACCAAGGATAAGAAATGAAAGAAGATATTACCCTAGCCGAAGTACAGCAACAAGTAGATAGATGGATTAATACTACCGGAGTTCGCTATTTTAACGAATTGACGAACATGGCCATTTTGACCGAAGAGGTAGGGGAGGTTGCCCGACTTATGTCCCGGAAGTACGGCGAGCAGTCGTTCAAGAAATCGGACGAAGGTAAAGAACTGGCTGATGAGCTAGCTGATGTACTGTGGGTACTCACTTGCATTGCCAACCAAACCGGCGTGAATCTGACCGAAGCCTTTCAGAAAAATATGGCAAAAAAGACCAAGCGCGATAGCGATCGCCATCAGCAGAATGAGAAGTTACGCTAGCCCTTCAAAGACTCTGACGTTACTACTTTACCGTACAACTTCTGATGAAGGGTTGCCTAGTATACCTCTCTTAAAGTCGTCCCAGTCAGAGAAAAGTTGATATCCAACCAGTAAAGAAATAACGAATACTACAGCCTTCAATAAGTCTTTTACATTCTTCTTCATAAGCTATTCTAGATTTCTATTCTGCTTCATAGGTTATAAGAGGAAGCTTCCTCAATTGCCTTTTTGTAACTTTTCCTCTTCTACTTTGAAGCTACTTAAGGCTGCTCGTCTTCGTAGATGCCAATATACACATCGCCCTCGGTATTGACGTAGCCTCGGTACATTCCTTTAGTGTTAAAGGGCATGGCAATATTACCTGCACCGTCAATAGCGATCACGCCACCGCCGCCGCCCATTTCTACTAGCTTATCTTTCACCACAGTATTGGTCGCTTCCTGCACTGATTTGTTCTGGTATTTCATGATGGCCGAAATATCATGCGCCACTACTGAGCGAATAAAATACTCGCCGTGTCCCGTAGCTGAAATAGCCGCCGTGGCATTATCAGCGTAAGTTCCCGCGCCAATAATCGGAACATCTCCTACCCGACCGTAGCGTTTATTGGTCATTCCTCCGGTAGAAGTAGCTGCTGCTAGGTTTCCATCATGATCTAAAGCAACGGCCCCTACAGTTCCAAATTTGCGGTCAGGAAAATATTCGTCTAAATAGCCCTGACGCTCACCTTCATCACTTTTAGTTTCATCGGAACGCTGGTCACCATCGTGGTCGAGCTGTTGGTTCTCGGTATTACGAATTTTCTCTAGCTGTTGAAATCGACTATCAGTGTAGAAGTAAGAAGGGTCAACGGATTCTAGCCCTTGTTCGCGGACGAACTGTTCGGCTCCGGGGCCAATCATCATTACGTGGGGTGAGTTTTCCATTACCAAACGAGCGGCTGCTACGGGGCTTTTAACGGTAGAAATTCCGGCTACTGTTCCTGCATTGCGGGTTTTACCGTCCATGATAGCAGCGTCTAACTCATTTTTACCGTCGTTAGTAAATACCGCACCTTTCCCCGCGTTGAACAGCGGAGATTCTTCCATAATTTGAATGGCAGCCACTACCGCATCTAAACTACTACCTCCGGCTTCAAGTATCTCGTGGCCCGCCTTTAGTGCTTCATCCAACTTAGCTCTATAATCAGCTTCTCGTTCTTCAGTCATATTTTCCCGAAGGATGGTTCCTGCCCCACCGTGAATGGCAATAGCCACCTTTGACTGCTGAGCAAATGCGGGTATTATGCAAAAAATGATAGCAACGCAGGCGAGTAGGTTTTTCATAGGATTGGATAGGTAGATGGAGCGTTGAAGATACGGTATTTTAACCGATAGGCAAAAGAAAGAGGCTCACTAACCTAAGTTATGAGCCTCAATGATAAGTTTTTAGTACTAGGGAAGAATTTTATTTAACGAGGAGGAAAGAGCTTCTTCAGTTTTTTCTTAGCTTCTTCTTTAACTTCTTGAGTAGCTTCTTTTGCTTCTTCTTCCACCTTTTGTTTAGCTTTAGCCGCTTCTGCTTTGGCTTTCTCTTCAGCCCGGCTACGAGCTGCTTCGGCTTCTTTTTTAGCCTGCTCAGCTTTACGGCGTATCTCGGCTTCAGCTTCTTTTTTCTGTTGGGCTATTTCATCCTTCAACTCTTTGGCTTGCTCCTCTACTTTAGCCTTGGCGGCAGCCTGAACACTTGATTTGCCACTTCCGCCAGCATCAGTTCCGGCTAGACGGACTTTAGGGTCATCGTAGTTTCCGGTAACCTTCAGGTTAAGAATGATATTAGAGTCAATTGTTTCGTTGCTTCCGGTAAATTTGGCAATGGCACTATTGACCGCCGTGCCCACTGTTCCCGCAGGCACATTCATTTTCATTAGATAATCGATGCTTCCATCAATGCCGTTGCTTCCGGCAATTATAGTTTTGAAGTTGCCTACGTTAACATCAAATGGTTCAACATACACTCGGCCGCTCCGAACCTCGGCCCGAATATCTACATCTTTCAGCGATACGTTATCGGTATTGCTAAGTTTGGTAATCGTTGTAATCGCTCCTATCAGCTTAGAATCTTTCACCGCCGCGTCGGCTACCTGAATAATGCCTTTACCATCTAGAGTATTCATTAACGGTGACATATCTGAACCTAGCAACCCACCTATTTTAAAGCGGGTAGAGAAATCACCATCCATTTTTTCAGCTACTGGAGCTAATGTTTGAATAGTATTAAAAGTAGCGTAAGCTGAGCTAATAGCTACATTCTGAATGTTCAGGTCAAAATCGAATGAAGGACGCGCTATATCTTGAGTACTGTAGGAACCGTTCATGGCAAATTGCCCGCCGAGCGAATTAAAATTCAGATTGCTCATGCGAACGATGCCGTCGCGCACCGTAATCTTTCCGTCTAGGCTCTGCAGAGTCATGTTGTCGTACAGCACTTCGGCTACGCTGGAATTGAGTACCAAATCTAAGGTTTTAGGGATTGCTACTACCTCCATGGCAACTTCGGTAGTATCTTCGGTTACTTCAACCTCTTCGTCGGTCATCCATTCGTTCAGATCCAGCTTACCTGATTTAAAGTCTAGCTGCCCCCGCAGCACTTCGCCTTCGGTGAGAGCGTATCCCAGGTAGTTCGCTAAGTAGCCACTCATTCGCATATCGCTCCGACCAGCCGCACCCTCAAAACTGGCTAGTGTAACACGTTCAGGATTAAACGCTGCTTCAGCATTTGCAATAGTAAATCCCTGCGGAAAATCTTCTGCTACGTAATTAAAATCTTTAATGGTAGCTGAACCACTAGTTTTTAACTGCGCGTAACGTTCGGCTTCTACGTCAGAAAGTTTACCCTTTGATACGATGTTAGCCGTAATAATACCTGTTAGATTCATTCCCTCCATTGGGTACAATTGGGTAGCTTTGGTTAAATCTATGGTGCCATTAGCGGTTAAATCCCAAGTATAATCATCGAGGTTGGTAACCAATAAGTCGGCCCGAAAGGGTTCTCCGGCCAGGGTCATATCAAAATTGTTTACCTGAACGGTGGTTTGCGCCAGTTGACCACTTTCGTTCTTTACGGTGGAGGTGAAGCTGATATTCTCCAAGGGTGGATACTCTGCCTGCTTCACGTAGCCATCTTGCATACTCATTGCCATATCAATCTGAGGAATTTGATTGGTTACGCTATCGTAGGTGCCATTAGCTAACAAGTTAATATTATAAATACCTCGCATTTCTAAGCTATCTATCGGAAACATCTGGCTAAGTTCACCTAGGTTGAGTTTAGCCGATACTTCGGTATCAATAGTGTAGGTATCTAGTCCTTTTAATAAAAAGCGGGCATTTAAGGGGTTGCTGCCCAAATCGGCGTGGAATGATTTGAGATTAACTACGGTGTTATCTAGGTTTCCGTCGGTATTATCTATCAGTAGGTCTACATCAATATCGGTAACGGCAGTAGGCAAGTCGGGATACTGAAACATGGCATCTTGTGTGAGCAGTTTCATCTGAAAAGCAGGCATTGATTCTTCGTTGTAAGTACCCTTCACAAAGCCTTGGAAATCTAATTCACCTTCCGTTTTTACTTGCTCAAAGCCTTCCATGTACACTCCAGGTACGAGCGATAACAAGCTTTTAAAGGTGTTGTCTTGAGCGGCAAAGGTGATATCCATATCAATATCGCTGCTAGGCATAGCTAAAAACCCATCAAACCCCAAAGTAAAATCATTGACGGCTACGGAATTTTCTCGGAAAGTGTATTTTCCCTCCGGCAAATTCATATTGAGGGTCATATCTACCATCAACTTCTTATTGCTCAAGTATTCTACCCCATCGTAGTTCACCGTGAAGGCTTTTACTTCCGTGAGCGTTTTCAGATCAAATACATCTAAAGTGAAATCGCCACTGCCTTCGTGATTCATTCCCTCAACAGCCATATACATGGGCATAGTAAGATCTTCGTACACCACATTAGCATCATTAATCTCCCAATGATCAATGGTAAAAGATACTTCCTCAGAAGGAGCCTCCTCTTCCACTACTGTGGTATCTTCTGAAGCAATAGCGATATCGTAGTTGGCCGTGCCATCTTCTAAGACCTGCACATGAATGTTAGGTTGGTTTAGGGTGATACCGCTAATACGAGGCTGATCGCCAAAGATGACACTTTTCAGATCAACTGAAATATTGAACTCATCTACTGCTAACAGGGTATCTCCGGCAAAAGGCGGACGGTTTACTACGCCGAAATCACCCAAAGAAACAGTTGCATCAGGGAAGTTTTTGATTAATGATAGCTTGAACTGTTCGGGAGCGTAGTACACTTCGGCATTAACATTTTCAGCGATAGCCTGATCAACGAGCTTGCGAATATCATCTTTGAAAATGACGGGCAGGATAAATATTGCTACTAAGAATAGCAGAAAAAATACTCCTAATATGATAAATAGTTTCTTCATGGTCTACCTGTTAATTGGTCATGTGAAATTACGTAAGGCTGAACCAATAGATTTGGCACATTGGGCGTAGCCTTATCGATGTAATAAATCAATTAAAAACGTTCGCAGTTAAACGTACAACCTTACTAACAGTTGGCATATGCCCGGTATCTTGGGAATTATGCCGGTGTTATCCTATTGATTATTAGCAGAAGATATTACGATAGCGTCTAAATTAACTCTATTTTTTAATGGCTTACCGTATCTCTCCTACAACAAAATAGCTCTTTCAAACCTTCCGCTTAACTTGGCAGCTATAAGCAACTATTTACTTTTTGCGTATATCTTTAA
>NZ_JBARYM010000740.1:0-6512 GCF_049647865.1 Tunicatimonas sp.
ATATAAACCTCACCATTGCCAAAGCCATTACCCGAGGAGATGAAATAGGGCTTCGCAAGGTGATGGGGGCTCGTCGTTTCCAACTTATCGGGCAGTTTCTTTTTGAAGCGTTACTGATCAAGTCCATTGCGCTGGCTTTAGCGCTAACCGTACTCCAATTGGTAAGCTCCTTTGCCGTAGATTTTACCGGAAGAGCCATCGATTATTCAGCGAGGTTTTGGGGGGTGGTTGGAATTTTGTATGTACTTAACACTTTATTAGCCGGTCTATATCCCGCGCTGGTTCTCTCCCGGTTTAATCCATTACGGCTACTGAAAGGAAAATGGTATTCGCCCCGAGGGAAGAAGTTACGCCAAGGGATGGTCGTGTTTCAATTCGGAGTCTCTATCATCCTTATCATTTTCACTTTCGCCGTCATTCAGCAGTTGCATCATATGCGTTCTAGTGATCCTGGATTTAATCGAGAAGGTATAATTGTAGTTAAAGGTCCGGAGAATCGGGCTAAAACCTGGATTGAGCACGATCAGCAAAAGGCAGATGAGCCTCAAGAAGACATTTTTAAAGATGCTGTTTTGCCCTCCGTTGGAGTGAACGCAGTATCGCTATCCCGAACTACTCCGGGGGAGCGCAGCAGTATCTCTACCATAGGATTGGGAGCCTCCTACAACCACAGCACATTTGATGCGCTAAAGGCCGATAGCGATTACGCTGAAGTTTACGGACTGGAACTATTGGCGGGCCAGTTTAATACCGACAATGGGTTGGTCATCAATGAGCAGGCGGCTAAAATTCTAGGCTACGATAATCCGGCTGAAGCAGTCGGGCAAACGTTCCGAGATGATAGAAACTATGAACGCAAAATCAACGGTGTCATCCAAGATTATCACCATCATAGTCTTCAGTATGAGCCTCGTCCACTTACTTTTAGTCAGGACGATTTTACCTACAAGCTAGATTCTTATTACAGTATAAAAGTAGCTGCCAACAATCTAGAAGCTACTGTTGAACAGATTTCTGTAGCCTACGAACGAGTTTTCCCCTACGATACTTTTGAGTTCTATTTTATAGATAGCTTCTTCGATACCCAATATCAAGAAGATATTCGCTTTGGTAAGCTCTTCGGAATTTTTTCCGGACTCACTATCCTGATTGCTTGTATGGGATTGTTTGGGCTTTCTCTGCACACCGTGGTTGAAAAAACCAAAGAAATTGGAATACGAAAAGTGCTAGGAGCTTCGGTACAGAGTATTACTACACTTCTCTCTCAGAACTTTATACGATTGATCATTATAGCCAGTATTCTAGCACTACCCATTGCCTACTTTGCGCTACAAATGTGGTTGGCCAACTATGCTACCCGAATCAGTCTGCACTGGTGGCTATTTCTGTTGCCATTGGCCGTAGTACTTCTGATAGCACTTATAACGGTAAGCTTTCATACCATTAAAGCCGCTTTGGCCAACCCAGCCGATTCATTACGGTACGAATAAATGTATATTTTCTCAATCTTCTAAAACAGTTTGGTTGCCTCTTCAGACGTCGTCCGCCCGGTAGATAATTTATTGTTCAGCTTGTTCTTTCAGTGCCCGGTTCATCGTCAGCACCCGATCGGCACGAAGTATCTACACTATCACCTCACCCACTTCTACGATGAGAAGAATAGATAGTCCATCATTGTAACCTCCCTTTAAACTACTAGACTAAACGTTTACTTCTTCTTTAATTTTCTTTATTTTTTGTCTACACATTTTTATCCAACCATTTTACAACATTCTAATGCGATACGCTGCCTTTACACTCATTTTTCTGGCACTATTCTTCAACAGCTCTGTCTACGCTCAGCAGTCTACCTTAACGGGTACCGTTGAGCAGTCGTACGACGAAGAGATATACGTTTTACTTTACCCTGGAGAGGCCTACGGTCGTAACTGGTTAGGACAACCTTTAGACACGGTTATGGTGGCGGATGGGTCGTTTGAGCTATTGGTCAATCCGGGTTCTTACGTAGTAGTACTAGAGGGAGCGCAGCACGACCGTATTAGCTTTCCGGCGTTACTACCTACTGGTGTTTCTGAAAAAGTTGCTCTTACTCTGGCTCCCTTTCACATTGCACAAGCCATTGACTCCGTAGCGTTAATAGGTGAATTTAATGGTTGGAAGCAAGAGAATAGTATAGCGCTACACCGCCGAGATTCGCGATGGGTAACTGAAGAAACTGCTGCTTTGGACACCGGCGGGCAGTATCAGTTCTTAATTAATGGAAAGCAACGTACCTATGTACCTACGCTTCCGACCAAGATCAACGGCATCAGGGGTCAGCTTCACAACTACTACCAGGGTGATGCAATTGAGTTTGATTCAGCGGATATGCCAGTCCGATCCGTTTCCTCGTCAGTATCGTGGCCCGATGGCTCTATCAACGCAAATTATCAGACCTTACGCGATAGTCTGTTAGTGATAGAGCAGGAGCGCCGGGCACTGATACCGGCTATATTTAGCGGTGAACTGGTTGGAGAGGAAGCGCAAGACAAAGCACTTATTTATTGGGATCGTTTCGGTTCATTATACGAAAAGTACGCATCCCGTTTTCCGCAGATAGTAGCTGAGAATCGGTTAACTGATTTATTATACCTTCATCCGGTCATGATTAAAGCCTCTCAATTAGAGCAGCAATCGGCGGTAGAGAAAACCTACGATTCGCTATTTCAATCTGCTCAGTTTGATAATTTTATGAGTCGTATTCATGAGATTACCGCGACCTTGGACCCTCAGTCGTACCTAATGGATCCCTATCCAATACCTCGGTTAGCAAGACTAGATCAGTACTTATCGCGCTCCATGTACTTACGAAACGCCTACAGTTTAAATGAAGATCATTACTATCAATATATGGTAGATTACGCTGATTCAGCATTGGATGACGAAAAAGCAGCTACGATTTTATTTATGTTGAGCTACGAATACTTGCGGGAAGAGAATGCATCCGATAAGGGAATATCAGTGCTAGAGAAATTAAAGGCAGAGTATCCTGAAAGTGAAGAAGTAAAACTAGGCGCAGTAGATAAGCAGTTAACTGGTATGCGAACTATAGCCGGAAAGGCGGCGCCTGAATTTGCGGTGAAGACACTGGCGGGCGATAGTTTGCGTCTAACTGATTTAGCCGGAAAGTACGTGTATATAGACTTCTGGGGTAGTTGGTGCCGTCCTTGTTTGGATGAGTTTCCTAATTTGATTGCACTGTCGGAGGCGTTTTCTACCGATCAACTTCAGATCGTAGGACTAGCGCAAGACCGTGAGCCTAATTTAAGAAAGTACCTGGAAGAACATCCTCTCCCTTATCCGAATGCGCTAGCCCCTCAGGTGGTTGAAGCCTACGGAATAACCTCGTTTCCCACTACATTTCTCATTTCCCCCTCCGGGGTAATTATTGCTAAGAACCTTCGGGGTGAAAACTTAGCTGAACTCGTTAAAAATAAAATAGAATCTCACGAAGCTACTGCTACCAAAACAGAGAAAAGCGAAACAGAACAAAAGTACTAACTTTAGTATAACGCCATATCAAACCGCTTGCGGTACTGCTTGGTCAGGGGGTGGTCGGTACCCATGAGTCGGAAGAGGGCAATAGTGGCGCGGCGGGGCAGTTCATTGCAATAAGTTTTATCTAGCAAAGTGGCTTGAATCAAAGCTTGTAGAGTATCTTCAAAACGGTTTTCTTTCATAGCGGTTTGTGCCTGCTCAATCTGCTCCGCTACCTTGGGTTGCCCCCCCTCCTCGCAAGTCATCAGGTCCGCTAGGCTACGGACGTCTTCCCCTAATTCAAAGCTACGGTGGGTATGCTGGATCGCCTCAATAGCTAGTTCGGGGTGCTGCCCTACCGTAGCCGCAGCCAACCATAATTGGGCTTCACCCACGTCCGGATGATCCTTCGTAAACTGCGCAAGCTTCGTTGCTGCTTCGGAGTGCTGGAAGGTAAACAGTTGGTTGCGGTAGGTTTCTAGCTGCTCTTTGCGCTCGTCGGGTAAATTCTCTACTAACCATTTTTGAATTTGCGGTTTGGGCAGTGCCCCGGTAAAGTCGGCAATTACTACCCCTTGATGAAACATCTTTACCGCAGGGATACCTTGAATGCCGTATCGCTGAGAAATATCTTGGTGTTCATCCGTATTGACTTTTACCAGTTCCCAAGTGCCGGAAGCCTTTTCGGCTAAACCTTCAATCACCGGACCAAGGGACTGGCAAGGGCCACACCAGGGAGCCCAAAAATCCACAACTACCGGAACCTGCTCACTACGAGCAATTACATCTTGTTCAAAGTTCATAGAAAAGCGAGTATGTATTTCGCTCTATTCTACGAAGAAGCTGCTGGGATAGTTTGCCGTTCAGCTTGTTCTTTCAAAGCCCGGTTCATCGCCACAAATCCCGCTTGGGTGCTTTCGGCAATTTGCTTCATAATCAAGCTACGTAATAGGCCGCTAAACTTCTCTTGCTGAACGAATTTTACCTGCTGAGGGGCCAGTTCTTCAATTATGAAAATATGGTGTCCATCAAATAGCCCCGGTACCCACAGGTGGCCGAGCCACTCTAGCCGCCGGTTTTCCTCTACTTTCACTAGCTTAGGTTTAAACGTCGTAGTTTTCTCTCCCTGCTTCATCTGGTTGGTCAGGCGAGTACCGGCTATGGCTTTTCCTGATGAATTTACGATGAACGGATTCCATTCCTGGTACGCGGGGAAGTCAGTAAGTACTTGCCATACCCGTTCAGCACTCGCGTTGATAATAATTTCAGTGATTAATTCTTTCATAATGTTTTTAAAGGTGGAGGGTGAATGGTAGAAGGTTACAAGTTTACTTAACCTTCTACCTGTAAACTTCTAAACGCCTCCCTTCTACCGATTGCTCTTATACAAAGATAATCTGGCGAACTGGTTGGGGACGTTATCTTTTGTTAAGAAAAAGACTTTCGCAAATTTTACTATCTTGAAGATAAACCAACCTACTATATTGATGCAGCTTCTATGCTACTCTAATTTTATATGTGTCGCCTTAGCTATTCTTACTGCTCCGCTACTTTGTATCAGTGCTTTCGCTCAGTCACCGGAGCTAGGTATTTTTGAAAAAAGTGTTGACGTAGGAAACCCACAACAGTCCGGGGCAACGGAGTACGATACAGCTAACCAAACGTATACAATTCGTGGGGCAGGTTATAATATCTGGTTCGAGCGCGATGAATTTCATTACGTGTACCAAAAGCAGCTGGGCGATTTTACAGCTACTGCTCACTTTGATTTTGTGGGAGTGGGAGTAGACCCTCATCGCAAAACCGGATGGATGATTCGGGAGTCGCTGGCTGATACGGCCGTTCATCTCAGCGCCGTATCACATGGTGATGGACTAACCGTACTTCAGTGGAGAACGGAGCCAGGTGCTTCCATGCGCGACCCGGAAGATGAAATATTTTTCCCAGATAAAGATATAGACATCATTCAATTAGAGCGTAAGGGACAAACGGTTACCATGCGAGTTGCTAAAGAAGGAGAAGAACTTCGTGTGGTTGGCTCCCATACGATGGAGCGATTGCCGAGAGAAGTTTTGATCGGTTTATTTGTCTGCTCTCATAATCCTGAAGTGGTAGAAGAAGCTATTGCTAGTGATGTAGAGATCAGCGAGCAAATTTTTTAGCTACTATTTTTCATCTCTAATCATTTAGAGCTAATTCTTTTACGGATGCGGCTTAGCGAAACCGGGGTGATGCCCAGAAACGAAGCAATGTAGTGCTGAGGTACCCGCTGAAACCATTCGGGTTGGGTAGCTAGTAGTTTTTCGTAGCGCTCCTCGGGAGAATCCAGAATGTAGGATGATAAAATACGCTGAGCGTTAATAAAGCGTTGCTCGGCAATGCGACGCCCCATTACTTGAAAGTTGGATGAATAAGCGTAGATATTCATTAACCTTTCGCGACTAATCACTAGCAGCTTACTGTCTTCCAGTGTTTCTAGATTTTGCTGACTGGGAATCTGTTGTAGCAAGCTATCTAAAGCGGTAGCAAAGAGGTTTTCCAGAAAAATAAATGCGGTTACTTCTTCCCCTTCTTTCTGATAGAATAGCCGAAGGCAACCTTGGTTGATAAAGTATATTTCTTGAGCAACTTCTCCTTCGCTTACTAATGCAAACTTCTTAGGCACTTCTCGGTACACGCACTGTTCTTCCAGAAATGCCAGTTCGGCCGAGGTAAGGGGGGCTAATTGAGAGACATATTGGCGAAGCTGAGAATGCATGCTAATTTTTCAGAATTTGTACTGCCAAACTTCTTTAAGCGTTGGTTTTGTATTAAATTGAACGTCTGCAAACTACATTGTTTCATTTTTTATTACAGAATACGCAACATGATGAAAAAAAGACCTAACAAGAATGCTTTACCTCGTCGCAATTTCCTGAAAGGGGCGGCTACCTCAGCTGCTTCGTTCATGATTGTGCCCCGCCACGTACTGGGTGGCACCGGCTATCAAGCACCCA
>NZ_JBARYM010000741.1:0-4152 GCF_049647865.1 Tunicatimonas sp.
TGGCTCAAGTGTTTAAGAGAACCTTCGGGGGATAGAAAGCCCAGGTCGCAGAGAATCTTACGGGCATCTACTACGCCGTACTCCTGTAACTTCTGCCAGAGTCGGTGAGTAATATCCACATCGCGCTGACAGTACTGCCGTAGTTCATCCAGTCTTTCTGCGGGCACCAGCTCGTGCGGGGGAATGGGAAGCTCTTGAATGTCCGGATCATTCATTAGTAACGCGGCCCCCTTCAGGCTGGAAACGCCACTGCTAAGCCGGTACACATCGATGCTGTTGAACGACTTGAGTGCATCCCGCTTAATCATAAAGGCCTCCTGCCACTTATTACGCGCCGAAGCTAGCGCGAATATCTGATCGTTGTACTGCTTTAGCTGCCAAAGAAATTGTGCTTTCGGCTGATAGATCAAATCCAACGCTTTGTCCAGCATCAGGTTGTCGTAAAGATGATTATTAAAGCCCAGCAGAACCGAGGTTTTATTCACCTCCACAAACCACTGAACCAGTTCGGCTCGCTGATCGTGTCGGTCACTGATTTCAAATGAGACATCTGTTGTTAGTTCAATATCGTGAGCGCAGACCAGAAACACATTAGCGTAGCATTCTAAGTCAAAGACAATGATTTTCATAACATAAGAATCCCTATCTCCCTCGGGGAATAATCGCAAATTTTTGTAGTACAATTAGTGGGAAATCGGTTTGGGCTAGCTAGATATATTCTGGTGTAATATACCTAAAATAAGAACATTATCCACCCTTCAGAAGGGCTATATTGCGATAAATTTCTTCTTAGAAAATACCTCACTTTTGTAAACCATAGGCGATCGATATTTCAAGCTTCATTCCAGGGTCGTACTTGATATTGGGTACGGTTCTGAATGTCTTTTCCGCCGTACACCAACGTTTGTGATTTTACCTTTTCGCCAGTAATAGATGAGAAGTAATCCATTCCCTTAAACATTTTGCGAAGGACAGTCTGCGATGATTTGATCTCAAAAATATCAAACTTGCCTACTTTTTTCGTCAGCAGGTCTATCTCGTGTCCGTTAGAATCACGCCAAAACCAGTAGTCAGCTAGTAAGTACTGATGATGGTTCTTTTTGAATAGATCAGCAACTACCAAATTTTCAAATAAACTACCTAGCAACTTTTGATCAGTAAGGTCTTCCACCCGTCGAATACCTAATAAATGAACCGCTAGGCCTACATCGTAGAAGTACAGCTTAGGAGTTTTAACAATACGCTTACTAAAATTTTCGTAGTAGGGCGATAGTAGAAAAATGATGTGGCTACTCTCTAGAATAGACAACCACGATTTGGCAGTAGGTTGAGAAATACCACACGCATTGGCTAGATTACTAAGGTTGAGTAACTGCCCGTGACGCGCCGCACAAAGCTCAATAAAATTACGAAACTGTCGTGTGTTCTGCACATTGGTTAGTTCTACTATGTCGCGCTGAATATACGTCTGGATGTAATTCGTATGAAAAATTGCTGGGGTAAGATCACGATCATAGATAGCCGGATAGAAACCTCGGAAGATCAGTGACCTCCAATCATCAACGGCTACTTTTCTAGATAATTCGTCTGAATCAAAGGGAAGAAGTTTGAAGATCGCTACCCGCCCGGCTAAGCTTTGGGTAATACGTTCCAGCAGGTGAAAATTCTGCGAACCGGATAAGACGAACTGTCCCATCTGTTGGCGTTGGTCAACGATGGTCTGTAAGTAAGAAAATAAGGTAGGTACGCGTTGCACTTCATCAAATATTACCCGCTGATCGTACGTTTTTAAAAAACCGACTGGATCTTCAGTAGCAAAACTTTGGTAATCCGGATTTTCTAGCGATACATATTGATAGTCGGGCAAGATATGCTTAAGTAGGGTAGTCTTACCCGACTGTCGTGGACCGGTAATAGCCAAAATAGGATATTTAGACTGTAGCGATTGGATAGTTGATGCAATCTGACGCGGAATAATAGCCGTGTAGCAAAGCTATGCATATTTTTAAATTACATAAAATATATTTTTAATTTGCATACACTTTCACTTTGAATTTACATAGTCTAGATTCTCGAGTGGTGCTTGCTGATATTTTTAGGTTTTTACTAATAATCCTTCTATAACGATTGAATTGGAAGAAACTCAAACTGTTACAAATCGCTTACAGGCTATGCCACCCGAGGCACAGCAACAGGTAGCTAGCCGTTTTAATGCTTATCTTAATCGCATTGACGATATGTGCGAAGCCATAGACCGTAATCGAGCCAGTGGCGACTCTTATCCATTAACTGAAGGTGAATTGTTGGAGCGTATCCATCAACGCGCCGCAGACCGTTCGTAAGAGTACAACCTTATGGCAACTACCTGATCTGTTATGAACCTATGCCAGATGGTGTACTTATCCTACTCGTTGTTTGGGGAGGCCGTGATATAGAGCGTATCTTCAACAACGAATAGCTCCCTTCGCTTTTTATAACAGTAATAAAAGAGCTCTAATTAAATCTCATCCCACTCAATCACCGTCTTAATATCGTCTACCGAACGCTGGTGGATGGCTTTTTCAAATTCCTGGTACGATAAGCGGGTCGTCAGCAGTTGATCAATCCAGTCGCCATACTTATTTTTAGCTTTTTCCAGATCCTGAATTCCCAAAGCAAAGTGCCGGGGGCTGGCGTTTACGCTTCCCAGAATAATCTGATTTTTCAGCACGATCTGCCGCATCAATTCGGCTCCCATAAAGCAGGAAGGGCGGTCACCGGCGGGAATACCGGTCATCACGTACACTCCGTTCATACCCAGGGCATCAATCAACTGAAAGCCGAGTTGGGCGACTCCGGCCGCTTCAAAAATAAAGTCCATCTCGCCGAAAGTATCATCTAGATCCATCGTCTCGACCGTCCGCCCGTCGATATAATTTCCTCCAATCTGCTTCAGCAATTGGGGTCGTTTGGTGTCTTCATCCACAATATCCAGTCCCCACACTTCCGCTCCACGTAACCGCAGAGCCAGACAGGCCAATAAGCCGATCGCTCCCACCCCAGCGACCAAAACACGCTTACCCGGTAACCATTCTCCTTCTTCCAATTCGGGTAAGCGGCCAGTTTGTATTTTTATGGCTTCATCAATAGCTTTCTCGGCTACCGACATCGGTTCGGCCAGCACTCCAACCGATCGAACACTTTCTGGCACTTTCACCAGATACTGCTCGTGATCAACAATATGTTCGGTATCAAACCCATGAATGCCCTTGATGCCCCGTTCTACGTAGTCACCGGTAAAGCACATATCACTGCGGTTATTTTGGCAGGGCACGCACTTATCACAACCCCGACGTACCGAAAACACTCCGTAGTCACCCGGACGAACGGTCGTAACCTGATCACCGGTTTCTACTACCTTACCAAACATTTCGTGACCAATAATTAGTTTGGAGCTCCCCTCGGGGGCATCGGCCCGACCGCCTTCAATCTGCTCGCGGTCGGTACCGCAAACCCCTACTTGCAGAATTTTAACTTTCACATCGTGCGGAGAACTTAACGATGGTTCCTGATGTGTAATAATCTCAGCACCGGGAGTACCGGGAGTAATGGCGATTGCTTTCATACGCTTCTAACTTAGGCATTAAGTGAATGTTGGGTTTCAGGGATTGACAAAATTTTCTATTTTAACGTGCGTTATGGTTTGAATACCACAAAAGCGAGCTATAAGCACCTGATTTTCAGCTTCTCACCCTCAAGCCGGGTAGGCTCTTACTTTTTCCATCGATGAAAAAGTAAGCAAAAAATCTAGGAACATTTGAAACTCGCTTCGCTCAAACAGCAAATCTTCCCCTATATAATAGGAAATTTGCTAGTAATTTGAGCCGCTTTATTCTAAGAAACAAAGTCATCCACAGTGCCCGACAACAACCTAGAGCTACAGCAGATTTCCAAAGAGTTTCCCGGCGTGAAAGCGCTAGATCAGGTTTCTCTGACCGTGCAAGCGGGCGAAGTACACGCGCTCTGTGGAGAAAACGGAGCGGGCAAGAGCACGCTGATGAACATCCTATCGGGAAATTTACAGCCCAACGGGGGTAGCGTCCGATGGAAAGGACAGGAAGTGCAGATTCCCGACCCGATCGAAGCCCAACGACTAGGTATTGCCATTGTGTA
>NZ_JBARYM010000742.1:0-3965 GCF_049647865.1 Tunicatimonas sp.
TCATCAATTGTCTCCGATGCAGAGCAGCGTACTTATATTAACCTACTAATTTTTTTTCAGGCCGGTGTGGGATTGACGTTAATTATTGTTCCTATCGCTATTAGTATTTATCGTAATCAGGCAATGGTCAAGCGATTGAACCATCGTAATAATTACATTCAAGTATTCCAAGATAAGTTAAGGACGCAAAAACCATCTTCTGAGGCAAATGCCAAAAACTTTGAAAAACAACTATTACTTAAATTTCCGTATCTAACAGCGCACGATCTAAAAATATGTTCTTTCCTAATTCAAAACTATTCTTCGAAAGAAATCGCTGAAGAGTTGAATATAACCCCCGGCAGCGTAAATACTGCTCGCTATCGCCTTCGTAAAAAAATGAACCTTCCGAAAGAAATCGATTTAATCATCTATCTCAATAAAATAGCCTAAATATTACGGTGTTGATTCATTGTCTATTGCTCTAATTTGTTGCAAAGAGTCTTTTTGGTGCTTCTTTACCAAAAAAAGCAATGCAGCAATTAACGAAATCAGTAGTCTCAGTTGGGTTTATTTTAGTCATTCTCACCGGATTTATCCACAGTGCATTAACGCAAGATATTTCAGCTCAATCTGACTCAACTACAAAAGAAGTTTTACTAAACGACACTACCTCGCTAGAAGGAGAAGCAGAATTGCTTCCGACATCTGAAGAAGATACTAATCTCCATCAAGTAATCCGCGAACAATTTATTAACGGCGATTGGAGGTTCATGGCCCCAGTGCTACTCTGTTTACTTATCGGAATGGTGATTGCCATTGAGCGCATTATTCGGCTTAATCTAGCTACTATTAATGTGGATAAAACGTTGAACCAGTTACGACAAAACTTAACTGATGGCGGTGTAGATAAAACTCTGCATAGTTTACAAGGAAAACGAAACCCGATTGCCCTAATTTTTCGGTCGAGTCTGGGAAAATGGTCAGAAGGTATTGAGATGGTAGAAAAAGCAATTATCTCCTACGGATCGGTAGAAATGGGTAAGCTAGAAAAAGGGTTAGTATGGATGTCTCTCTTTATCTCAATTGCCCCGATGCTGGGGTTTATGGGAACGGTGATTGGAATGATTAATGCCTTTGATGCGATTGAAGCAGCCGGCGATATTTCCCCTACGCTAGTGGCTAGTGGAATTAAAACTGCGTTGCTCACGACGGTTGCAGGTTTAATTGTCGCCATCATTCTTCAGTTATTTTATAACTACTGCGTAGCTAAAATTGACCGAATCGTTAATGATATGGAGCGAGCCTCACTAGCATTTGTAGATGCGCTGGTGGATTTTAAGAACATAAGAAAAGATGAACCAAAGCAGAACAAAAAGTGAAACTACCATACTACTTAATACTGCTATTCGCTCAACTGCTTATAGCGTGCGAGTCTCGTCAGCAACATTACGGGCAGCTAATTGGGCAATGGAACGTTGTAGAAGTTAAGTCTAGAGAAGAAAGGATAGCATTAGATAAGTTACTAGATAGTAGATCATTCAGCTTTACTGGTCAGGGGGACTATCGACTGGGAACCCGGGCAATAGGAATAAGTGGAAAATGGAAAATTGTAGGAGATCGAATAAGACTTATTCAGCCCGAGATAAAAGCACTAAACGGGGGAATAATTTCTGCGCAGATACAGCAAGAATGGGAGTTAACGCTTTCGGAGGAATGGATGATTTGGCGAGGTACTGCTCTGAATGATACCCAACATTTGAAAATTCTCTTCCAAAAGAAGCAAGAAAATAATTTTGAGGTATCTGAATAAGCTTGGTATTTATGTAACTTGACATACAATGAGTAATTAGCTTATTAAGCCAGCAGTAAAAGATCGTTTAGCACTCGTTCAGTACAACCAGTTGGAAGAAGAAAACGATACCCGTTACGAGTATCATTATGGTGAAGTATTTATAATGGCTGGTGCCGCAACGGATGTTGGGGATCCAAAACCCTAATCGCTAGTAAGATTACTAGATCACTCATTGGCCTCTAAAAATTGTTCAGTATTCAATAGTGATCTAAAGTATCGAGTTGAATCACTGAATAAATCGCTTTATCCGGATGTATCGGTAGTATGTGACACGCCTCAGCGATCAGATAAAGATTTCCGGGCACTGACCAATACTATCGTAGTGGTAGAAGTGTTATCCGATAGTACAGCAAATTGACTGGGGAAATAAATTTTATTACTACAGCAGGTTATCTTCACTGAGAGAGTACGGTCTGGTTAAGCAGGATACCTGGAAGGCAGAGACTCGTTACCGCAACTCTCCCGACCAACCTTGGCAAATGGATTGGTTTGAAGGTGAAGAATCCAAAGTAAAGCTACGCTTACTAGAGATTAGCCTACCAATGGCTGAATTGTACCGAGCAACAGACGCATTGTAAAATGAATATCGATTAGTGAATAATGACTAATGCTTCTCGCTATTTATTAATCATTACGTAAACTATCGACCGGATTCTGCCGGATAGCTTTTAGGGTTTGGCTTCCGATAGAGAGTATTGCAATAAATAACATGATTAAGCCCGAAGCAGCAAACATCCACCATGCAATGCTAACCCGATACGCAAAATCAGCTAACCAGTCTTGTAGGGCATAATTAGCAATTGCCACTGCTACAATAAAACTTACAAAAAGTAATTGGATGAAGCTTTTACTAAGTAGCAGCGCAATACTCCCAGCCGATGCACCTAGAATCTTGCGAATGCCAATTTCCTTGGTTCTTTGTTGGGCGGTATACATGGCTAAACCAACCATTCCCAAACTACAAATCAGAATGGAAACGATGGTGAACAGCCGAATGAGTCTGGCAATGCGCTGTTCTTCTTGGTAAAGTTGCTGAATACTATCTTCCAAAAATTGGTAGGTAAAAACCTGGTTGGGAAAGGTCGCTTCCCAAGTGGTTTTGATTTTTTGCAGCGTTTGCGAAATATTTTCTGACTGTATCTGAATACCGGCTTGGGTAAATATTCTGGGGTAAGGATATATAACCACCGGTTCAATGGGGTGTTGTAATGAGCGGTGGTGAAAGTCCTTAACTACTCCCACTATAGTGCCTTCGGTCTCGGTGCTGCTTTCGAAAAAGTGTTTTCCTAGAACCTCATCTGGAGAAGTGCCTAGCGCAGCTACAAATTTCTCATTCACTAAAAACTCGGCCGTTGAGTCGCGTAAAATAATATTCCGTCCGGCTAACAACTGAAGATCGTAGGTTTTCAAGTACTCTTCATCAGCCCAGCGGTCGCGTACTAAAAAGGGTTCAAAACTATCACGATGATTGAACCGGACGTAGCTACCTTCATTGGTACTAGTGATGGGAGGTGATTGGTGAAAGCTAACATACCGAATATCAGATTGTTGCTTGAGCTGATTTCGGAATGAAGCCAGACGAGAATAGTCGTTACGAGGCACCTTGGTGGTGATAATGGCCTTTTGATTAAAACCCAGATCTTGTTGCTGAAAATAATCAAGTTGATAAAGTGCCACCACTGCTCCAATAATAACTGCTTGAGCAACAGTAAACTGGATGAAGCTTAGTATTTGGCGCAATCTGTATCCGCCTATTTCCTTCGCACTTATCTGATTCTGTAGAGCGCGTATCGGATTAAATCCCGACATTACTACTGCTGGGTAACTACCTGCCATAAATACGACCAGTAAAATAAAGAACAGTAAACTAATCATCACCGAAGGGTTCGCTAAAAGTTGTAAATCCAGTTGCGATTGAATCCAACTATTGAGCGTGGGAAGTCCTACCAGTATACCCAGTACAACCAGCACCAGAGCGCAGCTTACCACTAGGGAGGTTTCTGTAATAAACTGCCAAAAGATTTGCGACCGAGAGCCACCCAACGCTTTTCGTGCTCCAATCTCTTTGGATCGGTAAATGGCTAAAGCTGTGGATAAGTTGACGAAATTGATGAAAGCAATTAGTACGATA
>NZ_JBARYM010000743.1:0-8062 GCF_049647865.1 Tunicatimonas sp.
ATAGCTTATCTGATATATGAGGTTGCTCACGTGATAGTCTTCGCTATTGCTACAAACTTCCCTCTATTACTTCACTAGGCTGGTAGCCAATACGATGAGCCTGTACTCTTATCGATTCATTCTCACTTAATGTAAAAGGGGCGGTATAAACTTTCCAAGAATCAGGCGCGATTTTATTAGAAACTAGTTGGTAACCAATATTTGCCCCGGGGGTTGAGCAGGAAATTGTGATCCGCTGATCCGCCGTAGTTATTACGGGTATAGCAGTTACTGGCTGCTCATTGCTGCCTTTCCAAAGTTGTTCTACCAGCTCTCGCTCCGGTAGGTTCGGCTGGTCGCCAATGGTTTCTAACCACTCATCTAATTCAAAACGCAAGGTTGCTAACTTTTCAGCATATTGCGGATCATCGGCGAGATTATGCAGTTCGTGGGGATCATTCTTACAGTCAAACAATTCTTCCGGCGGTTTGCCTTCTCGGAACCACTGTGCTTGATCTTCGTTGAGTGTACCCTCGGCATACATTTCTCGTAGCTGCTGCATGCTAGGTATTTGCTCTCGGTAGCTAATGGGAAGATAGTATCCTTGTTCAGGACGGTAGTTGCGAATGTATTTAAACTGCGGATCACGCACGGCACGAATAGCATCAGTAAACTCATCAAACCGATCAGCCGCCGCGTAAATATAGTCTCGTTTATCAGTCGCTTGGTGGTCACCCAAAAAGGCTTGACCGTGCAGATAATTCGGTGGATTAATACCTGCTAAAGATAAAACGGTTGGAGCAAAGTCAACGAAACTCAGCAGTTGCTTGTCAATACTTCCTGCTTTCCAACCTTTGGGAAAGCGAATAATCATCGGTGAGTTAAGTCCTGAATCGTAGATCAATCGCTTTTGCCGAGGCAGTGGCCCACCGTGGTCTGCATAAAAAAAGATAATAGTGCTGTCAAGCAGTCCATCGGCTTCTAACTGATCTAAAATAGCACCTAGCTGGCGATCCATTTCAGCAATATTGTTGTACATCTTCCATAAATCCCTACGCACCAATTCAGTATCAGGCAGGTAGGGTGGAATAGGAAAGTCTAAATCTTTGGGTACGTGTACCGTTGTTTCTTCCTCCCTCATCCGTCCCCTTCTGATATTATCGCTTCCGGCGTTTGTATCAAAAGTAGTATCACCCGAGTTATAATGTCGCTGTTCTATATGACGGAAACCATAAGGCTCGAACAAACCAGACTCGTGTGTTTCAGTAAAGTTAAAAATAGAAAAGAAAGGTTGTCCCTCATCTCGGTTTCGCCAGTGGGCAAAGGGGCCGGACTCATCCCAAGCCGTAACCGGTTCTTGAAATTGGTAATCCTTTTTAAGATTATTCGTACAGTAGTATCCATCTTCACGCAGTACCTGACTCATCATTTTTGCTTCAGGCGGCGGCACCGCTTCATAGGCAGGCAAACCAGTGAACTCTCGATGTGAACTAGTACGCATGTGATTAGCTCCAAAGCTAGAGGGGTATAAGCCCATAGCAATGGCCGCTCGGCTCGGAGCGCATACTCCGGAAGGAGAAAACAGATTAGGATACCGGATACCTTCGGCAGCCAGTCTACTCAAATTGGGAGTTTGAGTGGTAGAATCGCCAAAAGCCGGGATATAAGGTCCCATATCTTCGGTAACCAGCCAGAGAATATGAGGGCGAAAGGGAAGCTCATCATCAACCTCTGTAGTATCCTCCTTTGAGGTACCCGGTTGGCACCCAGTTACCAATTGGGATACTAGAAGACCTACAAGAACAAAGAGACTGTTGTGCATTTAATCGTGGAATATGATGTACCGAGACTTAAAACCGAGAAACCAACAACAAATTTAAAGTCTCGGAACAGTGCAGGAGCCTACATAAGGTGAAAATCTACCGGCTTTTGGTCGGTAGTGGTTATCATAGCTTACACTGCCCAAGCGCGACCTCCGGCTTCTTCCACTGATATACAGCCTTCGTAGCGGCCGGGTACGGGTACATGCTGAAGGACTTCAGTAGCTCCCACTTCGGAAGTACAGAAACCCAACAGCGTTAGCTCCTTCATGGTGCGAAAGAACGGTTTTGTTCCGTCTTCCTGCGGTTCCTGAGCGGCAGCTTCTAGCTTAGTAAGTAGGGCATCCATCTGCTCGGGTTCCAGGTCAGCAAAACCGTCGCTATATTCGCTTTGGCTCATTTCTTCTAGCTCAGTAATTCCCGCCACAAACTGCTGCTGTTCTTCTTCGCTGTAGATGTCTTTCATCATCAAATCAATGAATTCAGGAACACCTACGTCTTTGGCTCCAGGGGTATTGGTAGCGGGAATAATACGCTCGGCTACTTCAGAAACTACTGTGGCCTGATCTTCGGATAAAAATCCGGGCTGCCAGTTGAGTTCCTTTTTCGGAGTACACCCCTTCATTACGCCCAGGATAGCGGGAGCGGATAGGGCTCCGCCCATCATATAGCTAGCTCGTTTTATTGCTTCTCTTCTGTTCATGTTCGTTTTATTAGCGATCAAACATTCATTTTCTTAAGTTCTTTCACCGCATGGTCGGCTGCTCGGGCGGTTAGGGCCATGTATGTTAGCGAGGGATTCACACAAGCTGCCGAGGTCATACACGCTCCGTCGGTTACGTACACGTTGGGCACATCGTGCACTTGGTTCCACTTGTTCAGCACGGAAGTTTTCGGATCACGTCCCATCCGGGCGGTTCCCATCTCATGAATTCCCAGACCAGGCCAGCTTCCGCCATCGTAGGTTTGAACGTTTTTGAAACCGGCTGCTTCAAGCATCTCGGCGGCGGAGTTAGCCATGTCGGGGCGCATCGCCATTTCGTTCTCCTTAAACTCAGCATCAAAAATAACGGTAGGTTGCCCCCACTTATCGGTATTTTCGTAATCCAAGGTCATTTTGTTTTCGTGGTACGGTAGCGTTTCGGCGAAAGCGGTCATACCCATTTGCCAGGGGCCGGGTGTTACAATTTTTTCTTTCATACTCGCGCCAAAGCCCAATTCGGCCACCGCACTTTGCCAACTTTCGCGACTACCGCCACCCTGATAGCCAAAGCCTCGAACATAATCTTTCTGCTCACTGGCTTTGTCTAGGTTTCGGAAGCGAGGAATGTAAAATCCGGTAGGTTTACGTCCGTAGTAGTACTGATCGGCGAAACCATCGAAATCACCGTTCGCTCCGGTGCGGAAGTGGTGATCCATTAGGTTGTGCCCTAGCTCTCCACTACTCGCTCCAATGCCATCGGGGAAGGCATCCGACTTAGAGTTCATCAGAATAGAAGTAGATGGAATAGCTGAAGCACAACAGAACACAACTTTAGAGTAGAATTCCATCGCTTCGTTGGTTTCCCGGTCAAGTACATTTACCCCAATAGCTCTTCGTTTTTCTTTATCATAAATAATAGAAGTTACGATAGAATCAGGGCGCAACGTCATATTGCCGGTAGCGGCCGCAGCGGGTAGAGTAGCCGCATTACTGCTAAAGTACGCTCCGTAAGGACAACCCCGAATACAACGATTACGATACTGGCACTTGGTGCGTCCGTTGTGGTTTTGCGTCAAGTTAGCGGTTCGGCCCATCGTAACCACGCGTCCGCCGAAGTTCTCGGCTACTTTTTCACGGAAGTGCTTTTCCAGACAGTTAAAATCCATCGGTGGCAGGAAGTTTCCGTCGGGCAGTTGAGAGAGGCCTTCTTTCATCCCGTGAATACCGGCAAATCCTTCGGCGTAGGTATACCAGGGGTCAATTTCGGCGTAGCGAATGGGCCAGTCTACTCCGAAGCCATCGCGGGCGTTGGCTTCAAAATCCAGGTCGCTGAAACGGTAGCTGTGGCGGCCCCACATAATCGATCGTCCGCCTACGTGGTAGCCCCGCATCCAATCAAAGCGTTTGGTTTCTTGGTAGGGATGCTCACTGTCCTTTACGAACCAATGCTTAGTAGAGTCTCGCACCGTGTAGCCGGTGCGGCTCTGTTTAGGATAGTGTTCTTTTCTTTCTTCGGGTGACATGCGCTCCCGCTTGGGAAAATCCCAGGGTTCTTTCGTTGCTGTAGGATAGTCTTTCACGTGCTCCACCATACGACCGCGCTCCAGTACTAAGGTCTTTAGTCCCTTTTCACAAAGTTCTTTCGCGGCCCAACCGCCACTAATACCCGAACCGATGACAATAGCATCGTAGGTATTCTCTTCCATTCCTTTGGAATTTACGTACATACAAAGTTGAAATTTAGGTAAGTATTGAGATATTTTGCCCGCTTAATTTACAGTATTCGCGCCAATTAAAAAACGAGAACCATAAAATTAGCACTTGAGTAAGAGTATAATTTTAAAGAATGCCAATGAGTTCCCGAAGGGAGGTAATTTCGTGGGTGACGGTGGTCGTATGGTTTTTATTTCCAGGGTTAAAGTAGATATGATCAATCCCCGCATTCTGCGCCCCAAGAATGTCCGATTCCAGATTGTCACCAATCATAATACATTCTTCAGCAACGGTTGAGATAAGATTTAGAGCGTAATGAAAAATTCCTTCGTTGGGTTTACGGTAACCTGAATTATCGGAAGTAGTTACGGTTTGAAAGTACTGCGCTATGTTAGCGCGCTCCAGCTTAATAGCTTGCACATCGGAAAAACCATTGGTAACAATATGCAGCGGATAGTGCTGGTGCAAGTGATCTAATACTTCAACTGCATCGGCAATTACGTAGCCTTTGGTGGGACAGATAGCTAAGTAGTCTTCCGCTAAAGCGGGTGGCAAATCACTATCGTATGACACTCCCAGATCATCAAATACCATAATAAACCGTTCCCGCCGCAAGCGTTCCGAATTATACTCCCCCCGGTTGTATAAATCCCACAGGCGATAGTTCACCCGGTGAAAAGCTTGGCAGAATGCCTCCGCTGAAGCGCACCCCAGCCTTGTAAGCTGATGCGTTTGGTACAGGTCAACCAACGTTTCGGTAGCGCAACGCTCAAAGTCCCATAGCGTATGGTCAAGATCGAAGAGAATGTGGGAGTATTTTTTAGATTTTATCATTTATATTTGATATCATACTGTTTGGTATAGATAGCTATGGTAATAACCATAAAATTCTTATACTGCAATTAACTTAACATCACTCTTTTTATTAGGTTTATTTGCCGGACAACGGCCACCACAGCAAGATTTTTTAGTATTCATGATTAATACAGCCCAACCTAAGCAAGCTGAAAGGGCTTCTGAACGCCCACTGGAACTGTTAGTAGTGGTAGATAAGGAGTTTCGTATTCAATCGGCCAGCCAGTCATTTTACTACTTCTTTGACGAAACCCATAAGACCGCCGAAGGCAAACCTATTGACCAGCTTTCTGCGGAAGAGCAAAGTCTTAAAACTCTGGAAAAAAGATACCAGGAAGCACTACAAGACCCGGGTTACGTGGAAGGATTAGGGATAGAGTTGGATGAGATTAAAGCATCCGGCAAAAAATTGTGGGTAACGGCCCGGCATCTACTCTTGGAAGATATGCGTCCTAATCTGCTCCTGCTAATTTTTCAGGAGAACAAAGAAAGCGAGGCATCCGCCAACAAGATGCTCATGTTGGACGACAAGGATGCTTTCGATATGCAAGTCATTTTGGACGAGAACTTGCGGGTGCTCAGTGCCAACCAACGCTACTACGAATTTTTTGACACGAGCGACCGTACTACCGAAGGACGAGAGCTACAGCAGCTAGGAGCTCACCAGTGGGATATTCCGCAACTGAATGATTTGCTGGAAGAGGTTATCACCGATAAGCAGCCCTTTCAAGGGTTTGAAGTAGAATACGATTTTCCCCGAATAGGCCGAAAATCACTCCGACTAAAGGCGCAAACGCTGGTCAAGTTTGACGGCGAGCCCGACTTGGTGCTGCTTACCATGGAAGACCTGACCGAGCAAAAGGAGATTGAACGAGAGATTAAGCAATTACGTACCTCTCAAGAGCGCTACGAAGTAATTTTTAACAGTACCTACCAGTTTACCGGACTAATGGATCGGAACGGTAGACTACTGGAGGCGAACCAAACGGCTCTAGATTTTGCCGGTATTACGGTTGATGATATTTTAGACAGACGAGTTTGGGAAACCGCTTGGTTTCGAGAAGAAGACCGTAAGCAGCTACGACGGTCGGTTAGGCGGGCCGCGGCGGGCGAACTAGTACGTCATGAATTGAATATCCTGGGGCAGGATCAGCAAGAAGCTATCATTGACTTTTCTCTTAAGCCAAATTTAAATAAAAAAGGGCGGGTTCGATGGATTATTGCCGAGGGAAGGGATATTACTGAGAAGAAACAAATAGAAAGTAATCTAGAGCGTAGTAAGCAGCTCATCAATAGTATTTATGAGTCAGCCTCGGTAGGTATTGATGCCCTCACTGCGGTACGCGACGACCAAGGCGAAATTACTGATTTCATCTACCAGCGTACCAATCAGAAGAGCCAAGAAATAAACGGCCGGGGTACTACGGATATTACGGGTAATAGCTTGCTGGCTATGCACCCCGGGGTGAAACAGCAAGGCCTGTTTGAGACATACGTACAGGTAGCCGAAACCGGCGAAACGTTTCACGATGTTTTTTACTACGGTCACGAACACTTACAACTGTGGGTGGATTTAACGGTTTCTAAGTGGGGCGACGGAATACTGTTTACCTACAGCGATATTACCCGGCAGAAGCAGGCCGAGGAAAAAGTACAAAAGAGTGCCGACCTGATTGAAGCCGTCTTTAATGCATCTGATGCGGTATTACAACACTACGGAGCTGTACGGAATAAACAGGGCGAGATTGAAGATTTTGTGTATCTCAAAACTAATGAAAGAGCCTTGGAAATGGCGGGTATGACCACCGATGCCGATCTCACCGGTCAACGGCTGCTGAACGTGCGCCCCGAAGTAAGAGAAAACGGAGTATTTAACCTACTAAAAGAAGTAACTACTAACGGCCAACCCGCTCAACGAACCTTCGATAGTAATCAAGACGGTACTGACCGGTGGTTTCAAGCAAGTTACCTAAAGCTGGACGACGGCGTGATGGCAACCATTACCGACATTACCAAGTTAGCAAAGACTCAACAGCAACTGCGGCACCGTACTGAGGAACTGGAAGCTACCAATCGGGAATTAAGCTCATTTACGTACTCTATTTCGCACGACTTACGAACTCCCCTGCGGGCAATTGCCGGTTTTGCCAATATGCTACTGAAACGCAACAATGACCAGCTAGACAAAGAAGGAAAACGGCTACTAAAGGTGGTTACCGAAAATGTGAGTCGGATGGCTAAGCTCATCAATGACCTGCTACAGTTCTCTCATTTGGGAAAAAAACCGATGAACACCAAATCTCTTGATCTGAAGCCTATATTTGAGGCCTCGTTTAAAGAACTGAATGATTACGAAAATAGCGCTAGTCTGCAGATGCACTATTTGCCCACCGTAAAAGGCGACCGCGATATGGTACGGCAACTAGTTGAGAATCTTCTGTCAAACGCTATAAAGTTTAGCAGCGGGGTGGAAAACCCGCAGGTGGAAGTAGGGGAAGAACCCTCTGATGATACACATATCATCTATGTGCGGGATAATGGGGTAGGCTTCAATCCTGAGTACTACGATAAGCTTTTTGAGGTTTTTCAACGCCTACACCGAGATGATGAATTTGAAGGAACCGGGGTTGGGCTGGCCATCGTTCAGAAAATTGCGCAGCGCCACGGCGGCAAGGTTTGGGCGGAGAGTCAACCCGGTCAGCGTACTACCTTTTATTTTTCACTTCCTAAATAATACTGTATATTTATCCACATTTTTTATTTAGCCAAATTTTAAGGCAACTCATGAAAAAACATAGCGAAGTAGTGCTCATTGAGGATAATCCTCACGATGCCGAGCTAATAACTATGGTGCTTCAATCTAAAAATATTACTGCGGAAGTGGTTTGGTTTAAGGACGGAGAAGAAGTGCTACAAGCTCTGCAAAGCGGAATTTTACTAAATTATAATCCCAAGCTTATTCTTTTAGACCTCAAGCTACCTAAGGTAGAAG
>NZ_JBARYM010000744.1:0-3821 GCF_049647865.1 Tunicatimonas sp.
GCTATGCAATACTGGGACGATTTTCCTCATATCAACCTCGCCCAAACCGAAGATCTATTGGAGCTTCTATTGAGTAGAATCGAGAGCGGAACCGGAGTAAGTTGGGGAATCACCCGTAAAGAAAACCCAGCGCAGGTGATCGGAATCATTAGCTACAATAGCTACCAGCAAGATGGATTAGCCACCGTAGGCTACATCTTATCCCGAAGCTACTGGAACCAAGGCATCATGACCGAAGCCCTTAGTGAGTGCATCGAGTACGGATTCTTCGCCCTCGGAGTACACCGAATTGAAGCCCAAGTGGAACCTGGTAATGCTGTTTCCGAAAGGCTGCTAGCGAATATCGGATTTATCCGGGAGGGACTGCTACGGGAAAGGCATTACTACAAAGAAAAGTATCAAGATTTAATCATCTACGGATTACTCGAAACCGACGTAAGATCATGAAAACCGTATTCGCCACTTTCGTTTCCATTGCCCTCATCGGCATTATATTCTACCAAGGTAGTGCCTTACCGGATGGTACTCTGTATAAAATCAGAATTAATCCGCAGCGTACTAATTGGTGCGTGATAGAAAACGAGAACTACGCCTTCTGGGATAAGAAGTTCGACCGCTACGCCAATTATTGGCTGGTAACGTTTCGGAATGATCTTCCCAAAGATACCCGTACCGCTAGTAATCTACCGATTCACCCGTCCAGCGCTTGGGATTACCCCGTGAATACCGAACTGGCCGATTCGCTCGGTGCTTCTACTAGTCGCATCATTCGCTCGCGTTACAGCGACCGGCCCAAAGTAAGTAAACCTAAAGAGTAACCAATCATGAAAATGCTATTATAGTATATCACTACTATTCTACTGATGGCGACATTTGTTATCGGATGTTTCAGTAATCCACGGGAACGATCCTACCGGCAGTACGAACAAAACCGAGATGCTATTTTGGAGGTGGTGGAACAGGAAGCCTACGCCACCTACGACCAGGATGCTGAACGTCGGGCCCACTATTGGGCTGAAGAGTTACACGTCTCTTCGCAGGATGACCCGGTAGGCCAATTAACTCTCAGCCAGAATACTTCAGCGGATACGGTTCCCTCACTGCTGGATAACAATATCCAGAACAACCATCCCAAGGTAAAACTCCGCAATATCAACCTAAAAATGTACCGCACCGTCGCCCGGGTCACCTACCAGTTGTGCCCCGAAACCGGCTCAGCCCAGTACGAAACCTGCCTTCTGCAAAAGCAAGGCCGCCACTGGAAAGTGTACCGCAAAATGCTTCAGTCCGATGAATCACTTCAAACAATTAATAAGTAATCAAACCACAAAAAATTCTATAATTATGAAAACCACGCTTCAGTATTTAACCATCAGCGCAATCACCCTAAGTACCTATTTATTAATTGCTCTACTCATTGCCCTGCTCTTTAGCAGTTGCCAACCCGACGATATGAACAATATTGCGCCCGTTTCCTCTCGTCCGGTAGACATATCCGGTGAGTGGGCTTCGCCTATCGCAACCATTCCCCCTACCACTGTGGAGGAAGAAACGCTGGATGGCGCTAAGCGCTGGGTAATTGAATTTGATGATATAGATTACGATCAGCACTACAAGTACCAACGGTTCTTTAGCACCGTAGATGGCTCGTTCCATAATATTACCGAGCTGATGACGTACACGGATGCTACGGCTAATGCGGATATTGATTTTCTGGTAGGCCGAGTGCAAAACGCCGCCGGGTTTCTGTCGCCCCACCCGCAGTATGTGGCTCACACTCAGTTTAAGCCCACCGACCTAAGTGCTAAATCGTTATACCTCATGAGCCAGAATAACCCCGAGCAGTTGACGGATACGTTTGAAAGTAGCCCCTACGCTGCTACGGATCAGCAACCCTACAACTACGTGGAAGACGATTACACGTTTGACTACTATCAAACCGGCGACATCTTTTTATTCAAAACCGATCGGAATCCAGCCCGCTACGGCTACGTACGGATTATGCGATCGTTCCCTGCCATGTACACCAGCGACCGAATAGTGGAAGTCGTTGTGCAAACCGGTAGAAGTAATTTTGTTAAGCTCATAAATTAAACTAAAAAAACCCCATTTACCCGCCCGATCAATTTAACTAGCCAAGAGCCGGGCATTTATACGGTAGAGATCGCGATTGGCGATCAGCAGTTTACCGAAAAAGTAGTCATTAATTAATCACTTTCTAACCTTCACTACAATGAACCCAATTGCTGAAAAATCGCTCTTTGAAAAAATTGGTGGAATGGCCGCCGTAGATGCGGCGGTAGATATCTTCTACACCAAAGTACTAGCCGATAACAGTATTAGCCACTTCTTCCGGTGGACCCACATGAAATCGCAGAACGCCATGCAGAAAGACTTCTTGGCCTATGCTTTCGGGGCTCCACTTAGCTACAGCGGTAAAACCATGCGGCACGCCCACGCTCACTTGGTAGAGCACGGTTTAAACGAAAGCCACTTTAATGCCGTAGTAGGTCACTTGGTAGCCACATTACAGGAATTAGGCGTACCGGATGATTTGATTCAAGCCGTAGGAAAAATCACCGAAGGCACCCGACCTGATGTACTAGGAACTAAAGACTCATAATAGAGAAGTAGTTTATCGAGCAAGAGTACGCTACTGGGGTGCTCCTGCTTTTCTTTAAAATTTATAACCATCTAATCATTACAATAATGAAAGCAGTTAGCCTATTTTCTTTGACTTTATATTTGTTAACAGTAACCTGGGGTTGCCACTCTAATGAAGAAGTGGCTCCATCCAAGCCGGTTCATCCTCCACTTCATGTTGAACCTCCTTTGACAGACTTCAATGCAAGTCTTCCACCCCCGGAGGTCACTCGTACTGAATATCCCGGGGCTATTAGATTAGAAGTGACATTGGACGTACACGGTATTTCCAGCTGGAACCGTCGCTATAAAAAATTCTTTGGTGTTGCTAACGAGTCTTTTCAATCTAAGAACGAAATAAATGCCAGTGCAGAAAATACTAATCATGCTGATATGTATTTTGAATACTACGGGATCGGAAGTACCGACTATGAGTACACTCACTCGCTTGATTTTCCAGAAAGCGCGCCTACCACCCTGTTTAAGGAAGTCAAAGTAAGACCAGCAATCATAGAATATATGGCCACCACTGCCCCAGAGCTGTTACAAAGCAAGTTTGAAGATAGCCCAGCGGTGGAAAACAATTTTGTAGGCAATTACGAGTATACTACCCCTGGTTCTACCTATGTCTTTAAAACTGACCGATCTCCTGCCCGCTACGGATTAATCAAAATCCTAGAATCAGATGGTGGATATACTGGTCCTGATGGATTCTTTTTTAAAGTAAAACTAGAGATTGTATTTCAGAAGTAACCCAATCATTTAACCGCACTTAGAAATAGGCAGTAAGTCTAGCTTCCATTACTGGAGGCTGCTTGCTTTAATAATCAGTAATCAATTCCCATTTACTTTATAACCACAAACCAATTAACGATCATGAAAATTAGTAAATAAATTACGCAATTTGGCCTTTCGGCCGCAGTAGCCTTTAGCTTATTAGCTAGTTGTTCGGAAAAATCCGAAGCCCCAAGTCCTCAACATCAACCGGTTGAACCACCAAAGGATATCGTGATAACGTTATCCGGCAGTACCTATTGATTCTGTTACTTCTGAAGAAGTACAGGAAGATATTAGCAATTTACCGGTTCCGGAACGCGCCTCTTCTAATGCGCGAGCTGCTTGGGGCGGAGTCACAGATTACGTAGACTTCAATGATCCATCTTCGCTAGACATTATAC
>NZ_JBARYM010000745.1:0-2036 GCF_049647865.1 Tunicatimonas sp.
CCCCCCGGGGTGGCGTATAAATCACCTGCCCGGCAGTTGGCCCACTGCCCCCCTGACGAATCACAATGCGGGTAAATGCTGGACGAAATCCATCACTTGCCTCTTTCACCTCTTGGTACATCTGAATGAAATAATCCAGATCAAAAACTTCCTTCTGTTTTAGGGTATGAAACCCCTGCCATAAAGCTTCGCGATAGCGCAACACTTCTTTAGGAGCACCATAAGTCTCTTGTAAATCATTTTGACTGAATGCTTGGTACAGCTCGTCGTCGGTAGTAAATATATTTTCAATCTGGCTGGAGGCTTTCGCTTCCTGTAAGCTAATAGTATTAATCAAAAGCTTTTGATCGGGTATAGCCGCGCTACGTCCGTGTAAGCGAGCCAATGCTGCTTTCGCTTCACCCAGTTGTTCCAGCACTTCTACCGTTCGATAATGTTTATCAGAAATAGGTAGTGACGGTAATGTATTCCAGGGTTGGTTTCGGTCGGGATTGATCCAGCTAGTTTCAGACATCACTTAAAGTTTCTCTTAATGTTTATCTATTGATGGAACCTTAAATCAAGGCCTGTTTTTGCACTAAACATTAAATAAACGATTTTATGATTTTTATAGTACTAATAAACTTAAATTTAAGGCAAATAACTGAACAGGCATTAAAAACGACGCAAGATAATGTTTATAGAAGCAGAAAGTATTACTGGTTTCTTTACCTCGGCTTCTTGCAGTAATCTAAACCGGAAGTGCGGATTGTTTCAGTAGCTTTTTTATGATGGCAACTGGCTTATATTTACTTTTGCAGCTTTCTAAAGTCCTATCAACTAATTAGATACAATCTCACCACTATGACCATTATAGACGGGAAGCAAACCGCTCAAAAAATTCGTCAAGAACTTACTGAACAAGTTCAACAAATTAAGGCTAACGGAGGCAAAGTTCCGCATCTGGCGGCAGTGCTAGTAGGCAATGATACTGCCAGCGAAACCTATGTTCGCAACAAAGTGAAAGATTGTGAACAGGTTGGCTTCAACTCTACTCTCGTACGCTTAGATGAATCAATTTCCGAAGAAGAGCTGCTAAACGAAGTACACAAACTAAATAATAATTCTGATGTGGATGGCTTCATAGTGCAATTACCATTGCCTAAGCATATCAACGACGAGAAAATTACGTTTGCTATTAAAGCCGAAAAAGACGTCGATGGTTTTCATCCGGTGAACGTCGGGCGGATGGCGAAAGGCTTACCCTCCTACGTAGCCGCTACTCCGCTGGGCATTATGCAGTTGCTAGAGCGCTATCAAATTAAAACCGAAGGCAAGCACTGCGTGGTGATTGGCCGCAGCGATATTGTGGGTACTCCCATGAGTCTACTAATGTCCCGTAAGTCTAATCCGGGCAATTCAACGGTTACTATTTGCCACAGCCGTACCAAAAATATGGCTGAAATTACCCGAGAGGCGGATATTCTAATCGCGGCGATTGGCAAGGCTCACTTCGTAACCGCTGATATGGTAAAAGAAGGAGCGGTAGTCATTGACGTAGGTATTAATCGAGTGGATGCGCCCGAACGCCCTCGGGGCTATAAGCTAGTGGGTGATGTTCACTTTGAAGCCGTAGCGGAAAAGTGCAGCTACATTACCCCGGTACCCGGCGGGGTTGGTCCCATGACTAGAGCAGCTTTGCTTTACAACGCGATGCTGGCGGCGAAAAAAGAGATTCATCCATAAGTAACTAAGAGAGGGTAATTTTCGTTTGTACAATTAGTTGTACATTTATTAATTATATGGAAATTACTACGTATTCAAATTTTCGGCAAAACCTAAAGTCTTTTATGGACAAAGTCTTCGAGGCTCGTACTCCTTTATATGTTACTCGTTCCAATGGGCAGGATATGGTAGTTTTATCAAGATCAGACTACGAAGGAATACAAGAAACCCTTCATCTATTAAGTAGTCCTAAAAATGCGGAACGACTAGCTCGAGGTATTAAAGAATATGAAGAAGGACAAGGGATAGAAAGAGGTTTACTGGATGAATGA
>NZ_JBARYM010000746.1:0-3536 GCF_049647865.1 Tunicatimonas sp.
GGCGATATGTCAGTGGTAGGCCCCCGACCTCATATGCTAAAGCATACCGAAGAGTACTCTGAAATTATTGAGAATTTCAAAGTACGGCACTTCATCAATTCCGGAATTACCGGATATGCTCAGGTGAATGGTTTCCGGGGCGAGACCAAAGACGATGAACTGATGAAGAAACGAGTAGAATACGATACGTGGTACTTAGAGAACTGGAGCCTTTCTTTAGATATTAAGATTATATTCCAAACAGTTTGGAATGCAGTACGAGGCGAAGAAAATGCCTATTAATACTACACAATTAAGCTTATATAACTATATTTGTAATTATTTGCACTTTAAAAATAATTAATATGAAAATTAGTGTATTTGGATTAGGTTATGTGGGTGCTGTTTCTTGTGCCTGTTTTGCTAAAAGCGGACATCATGTTATAGGAGTTGACGTAAACCAAAAGAAAGTTGATTTAATTAACGGGGGAAACTCGCCAATTGTAGAGAAAGATTTAGATGAGTACATCGCAGAAGGAGTTAAAAAGGGCACGATCAAGGCAACTACCGATATTCACAGAGCAGTTCAAAACTCGGATATATCGATTGTATGCGTAGGCACACCTAGTCAGATTAATGGAAATATTGATTTGTCTTATATATATCGAGTTTGCGAGGATATTGCCGAGTCAATAAAAACAAAAGATGCCTATCATACTGTTGTTATTCGTAGTACGGTAGTACCGGGTACTATTGAAGAATGCGCTCAAATAATAGAAGGTGTTTCAGGAAAGAAGCATATAGAAGATTTTGGAGTAGCGTCTAATCCTGAGTTTTTACGAGAAAGTACGGCCATTTATGATTTCTGGAATCCTCCCTATACGATAATAGGAACTAATAGTCCTAAGAGTGAAGAGCAGCTCGAGGAGCTATACCGCCCAATTGATGCTCCTATCTTCAAGCTGAAGCCAGAAGAATCAGAAATGATCAAATACACTAACAATAACTTTCATGCACTAAAAATTACCTTTGCTAATGAAATAGGGAATATTTGCAAAGAGTTAGGAGTAGATGGGCATAAAGTGATGGAAGTAGTATCCCGAGATACGAAGCTAAATTTATCTCCTTATTATTTGAAGCCAGGATTTGCTTTTGGTGGATCGTGTTTGCCAAAAGATGTTAGGGGGTTGAATTATCGGGCACAGTTGTTAGATGTATCTACCCCACTACTAAATAGCTTGCTTCCCAGTAACGCCTATCAGGTGCAGCGAGGATTACAAATGGTGTATGATACCGGTAAAAAGAAAGTCGCTTTCCTTGGATTTGCCTTTAAAGCTGGTACCGATGACTTACGAGAAAGCCCAATGGTAGATATGATAGAGACACTACTTGGAAAAGGATATAGTTTAAGTTTGTACGACAATAATATATCTCTATCTAAATTAATGGGTAAAAATAAAGATTATTTAACAGGGCATATTCCGCATATTACTCGTCTGCTAAAAGATGATATTCATGAGGTTATTAACGATGCAGAGGTAATTATTATCGGAAATAAGGCCCCTGAGTTTAGAGAGATTTTGTCGGAAATCCGCCCAGATCAAACAATCATTGATCTGGTACGGATAGATAAAGAGAAAGTAACCAATGAAAATTATGTCGGAATTTGCTGGTAAGCATGTCTTAATAGTTATTGAAAATCTGCCTGCCCCCTTCGACCGAAGGGTTTGGCAGGAAGCTACTACACTGAAAGAAGAAGGGGCAGATGTATCAATCATCTGCCCTAAAATGAAAGGATATACTAAGTCTTTTGAGCGAATAGATGACATTAACATTTATCGCCATCCGTTACCAACTGAGGGGCATGGAGCTTTAGGATACCTTCTAGAATATACTTCTGCACTTTTTTGGGAGCTAATGCTGTGTATTAAGATTTTCCTCAAAAAGCGGTTTCACATCATTCATGGGTGCAATCCTCCTGATTTAATATTCTTAGTAGCTCTCCCGTTTAAACTCTTTGGGGTTAAATATGTCTTCGATCATCACGATATTAATCCAGAACTCTACATTGCAAAATTTAATAAAAAGGGATTGTTCTATCGTAGTATGCTTCTGTTTGAGAGGCTTACCTTCAAGGCAGCAGATTATAGTATTGCTACTAATGAGTCTTATCGTGAGATCGCTATCCGACGGGGAGGCATGAATCCAGACAACGTTACGGTAGTACGCAGTGGTCCTAGTTTGAAACGATTAAAACTCACCCCAGGTAACTCTGATTATAAGAAAGGAAGAAAATTCCTTATCGGCTATGTAGGGGTTATTGGTGTTCAAGAAGGGCTCGATCTATTGATGGATTCGGTACAATATATTGTGAAGAAGCGACAGGATGTACAGGTGGCTATTGTAGGAGGGGGGACAGCCTTGGAAGAGATACAGCTATTGGCATCTGAAATGGGATTGGCAGAATACGTAGATTTTTATGGTAGGGTAAGCGATGAGAAATTAGTTGATGTTCTAAATACCTGTGATGTATGCGTAAACCCAGATAAGCCTACTGAGATGAATAATTTGTCTACTATGAATAAAATCATGGAGTATATGGCACTGAAAAAATCGATTGTGCAATATGATTTAAAAGAAGGACGCGCTTCAGCATTAGAAGCTTCGCTTTATGCTAAAAACCATGATACAATAGATTTTGCTAAGAAGATTATGTGGCTACTAGATAATCCAAGCGAAAGAGAGCAAATGGCTAAGTATGGATACAACCGAGTACTTAATGAGCTTTCTTGGGACTATGAACGGGAAAATCTAATTGATTTCTATCGTACGGCATTTAGTGTTTCACATACTCCTTCCGTCCAACTGGTATAGATATAGATTTCTACCTTATTGTTTATAGGCATCGGCTAACACCCGATGCTTTTTTTATGTTTACTGAATTGTCTATGAACCTTGATTACCTATAGAAATGGCAAGAAAATTGAAATAAGAATACTAATAAATAGTTAGCACTTATTTGCTTACCACTTTTATGGTCTTGCGCAGCTAACATTGTTATACCTAATTCACAAAATGATGAAACATACAATATTTTCTGGCGTACTGGCCATATTCTTTTTAGTATCCTGTTCTACTGTTCCACTTACTGGGCGTAGACAACTTAGCTTAATTCCTGATTCGCAAATCAATTCACTAAGTTTTCAAAACTATCAGCAAGTATTAAATGAAAGCAAGGTAGTGACTGGCACTGAAGACGCTCGTCTGGTGAAAAGTGTAGGTGAAAAGATTGCCTACGCGGTAGAAAAGTATATGGCCGAAAAAGGCCTCTCTGACGAAATTAAAGACTTTCGTTGGGAATTTACCCTTATACAAGAAGATGTAGTAAATGCATGGTGTATGCCCGGTGGTAAAGTTGCTTTCTATACCGGTATTATGCCTGTTTGCCAAAACGAAGAGGGAGTGGCAGTAGTAATGTCGCACGAAATCGCTCATGCTATTGCTGAACACGGTAGTGAGCGTATGTCGCAACAATTAGCTGCGCAAATGGGTGGAAC
>NZ_JBARYM010000747.1:0-9030 GCF_049647865.1 Tunicatimonas sp.
GTCTGGAGCCAAGCACCTTGAGGAGTAGCCGCCCATAATCCGTTAGAGGTGGATAGTAAAGCAGTAATCTTCGGTACCGGAACCCGACTGACCAGTGGGGTAGTTTCGGAAGCATCGGTCCGAGAAATACCGTAGTAGCCGTTATCGGTTCCAACCATCAATTCGTTGTCCCGGAAGGCTATACAATTCGCCGCTTCCTCACCGTAAAATATCTTCCACTGCGCATCGACTAGTTGATAAATTCCCAAACTAGTGAGTGCATAAAATTGACCGTTTTGGCATTGAATAGATTGTATTTCAGCATCTAAATCGTCAATGATATTCCAATCATTGTTGCGATAAAGAGCAGACTGTTGATCACCCGTTACCAATACATCACCAACTCGGTTTACCGCTAGTTGATGATACTGGCCTTCGGGCAAAAAGGCGTAAGGTTTACCCGCGTGGGCGTTGGTCAGAAACTGATCTTCGTACAGATAATACAGATAACCGCTTTCCTCCTGAACGCTAATATCTACCGGAGCTTTATCCGCCAGCGGGCGATAGCCAATGTCCGGTACCAGTTGCCCATCCAACACTCGGTACAATCCATTATCACTCAGCACATAGATAATATCGTCGTAGTTGACGACTACTTTTTTCAGTTGAATACTATCCGAATTATTGGATAAGGTGAACTTTACTGAAACGGGTTGAAGAAAACTGGTATCTGGGGTGGGCGATTGGGCTAAAGCCGGAAAGGTTAACATCAGTAAGGCAAGTAGTTTCATAGTGTTGTGTTAGAGTGTTAAGGTGCTTGAGTGTTAGGGTGGTTACGGAATGCTGTTGGAGTCTTCGGTGAGAAAGATTTACCAAAACACTTTAGCACTATAATACCAAAACATTCGATGCTTATTTAATAGATTAGTAGTTTTTAGGAAAAAATAGATTGAATAATGCTTCCGGTTGGGCGTAGTCAGAAATAATAAAGTGAGCTCCCGCTCGAATTAACCTTTTTCTTTTGGCGTAGTTCATTCCGAAGCGGCGTATTTCGTCGGAGGCAATGCCAACGCAAATTGCGCCTTCTTTTCGGCCTTCTCGTATCTCGGAAGGGCCGTCGCCAATAACTAGTATCTCCGATGGCTTAGCTTGCTTTTCCTGTAAAAGTTGCTGAAGCACTTTACGTTTAGCACTCATGCCATCGGGGCGAGCTCCGTAGATACCACCGGTAAACCACGAACCGTAGCCAAGAGTATTGGCTTCCTGCTTTACATTCTCTTCGTCAGTCCCACTGGCTAAATACAGTTCTACTGAAATGTCTCGAAGTTTTTGTAGGAAAGGAATCGCGCCCTTTAGGGTAAAATCTTCAATTCCTAGTTCGCCTCGTTGGAAGCGGCTGATACGGTCGTTAACTAGGTCGTTAAGTAGCTGCAAGAACTCTTGCTTATAATACTTGGGTGAATGAATGCTGGAAGCTGGTACATAGCCTTCTCGTTGAATAAGCTCCACCAATCCTTCCATTTGCACAATGGTAGGCGCACCGGTAGTTTGTCCAATCAACTGCGTTATTTTATAGGCTAATGTATCTTTTTGAGATGATGAAAGTGTGGTTAACGCATCTCCGGCAATGCTCCTCAACATTAGTGGCTGCATAATTTCTTCCCATCCTTGCCGTAGCACTGAAATAGTCCCATCGTGGTCAAACATAGCAAATTTGATAGGCCTCTCGACTGAATATTCTTCTACAACTTCGATGAGGCTACTTTCAAAATAATTTGCAGTATCAGGATGGTCGGCGCGGTAGGGATGATAAACATAGGTACAGTCTGCAAGTAGACTCTGAATTTCGTTGGGCGAAGCAGTTCCGGTTTGGTGTAACTTTCGTACTGTGACCGCTGATGCAGCATTGGCAATCTTCAGACACTGGGCTATATCGAGGTTTACTGCTTGGCAAGCGGCAAAGGTACTAATCGCAGTATCACCGGCACCTACCGGGTCAACCTCTCCATCGTGCCAGATTCCGGGTACTGCCTTAGTTTGGCTTCCATCAGAATAAATCATGCCATAGGGGCCTCGGGTAAGCAGAACCGGGCATTTTTGCTGTTGGCTAAGTGCTTGGCACAATGTCAAACATTGATCAGTATTCCGTTCATCAAGATGCGGTGAATTGAGCATTTTGGCAGTTTCCACCGTATTTGCTTTGAGAGTCATACCTTGAGCGTATTGCCCTAGATCACGTAGATCAGCCACAAACTGACACTCAGAATATTGAAGAGCCAGATGATTTAGTTTTTGGATAATATCATAATTCAGTAACGGCTTTACGAACTGCTGATTGAGCAAGAGAATATTTAAGCTCGGAAGGGTAGCCTCTACGTTGTCTAGTATCTGATTTAGTAGTTGGGGATCGGCTTGATTGTAGGAACCAAAATCCAGACGGTGACCTTCTTCTTTGCCCAGCATCGGTTTCACGTAGGCGCAGCTTTGCCACTGCTGATTTTGAAGAACCAACCCCGAAGTATCAACTCTCTTTTGGTGAAGCAGGTGTAGCAATTCTCGCCCCCAAAGATCATTAGCTTGCAATCCAACTACTTTTATTGCTGAGACTCCAAGTGCGCTAAAATTATTGACTACGTTGCCAGCATCACCCAGAGAAGTGCGGATTTTTCCGCCTCGGTGAACCGCTTTACCAGTTTCAAGTGATTGTTCGCCCGTTTCGGTTTCCAATGGATAGTATGCGTCCACCGCGAAGTCGCCTAGCACTCCTACGCGCAGGGTGGAAATTTGGTTGAATAGGTCAGTTAGCGGTGCCGACATACTAGTTAGCTTTGGGTTTCTTTCATCTTTCGGATGGTCTTAGTAGTGGAATAGCCGTCCACAAAGTCAATGAGCACTACTTGCCTGGCAAATTCGCGACCTACCACTTCTTCCAGCTTATAGTCACCACCTTTTACCAGAATATCCGGTTTAATCTGAGAGAGTAGTTCGTGAGGAGTATCTTCGCCAAATTTGATTACGTAATCAACGCAAGCCAGGCTTTGAAGAATAAAGGCTCGGTCGTCTTCATTGTTAATGGGGCGACTATCCCCTTTTAACCGTTTTACCGAGGCATCGGTATTGACTCCTATGACTAACAAATCTCCTAAGTCGCGCGCTGCTTGTAAGTAGGAGGCGTGGCCCCGGTGCAGAATATCAAAGCAGCCATTGGTAAAAACGATGATTTCGCCTCTAGTTCTATGTTGGTCTAGCTTAGCAAGTAAGGCAGTTAGTTCGGTTGTTTCGGTTTTATCCATCGTTGTATGCAAATTAAGAGAAATTTCGCCTTTATACCAATTTTTGGTATATTTGAGAAAATTAGTATTCAAATGAACAAAAACACATCAATATCACTCGGAAGTTATTTTGACCAATTCGTTCAAAACCGAATAAGTGAAGGAAGATTTAAAAACGTTAGCGAAGTCATTCGTGCTGGATTGAGACTTTTAGAGGAAGAAGAAAATAAAATAACTGCTTTGAAAACCGCAATACAAGAAGGAATTGACAGCGGAATAGCACACGACTTTGACCCTAAACAGCATCTTGAATCTTTAAAAGCGAAAAAGCTCTCGAATGGCTGAATACAAACTGACCAATAAAGCTGTCGAGGATTTATCTACAATTTGGGATTATACATTTGAGGTCTGGTCGGAGAAACAAGCTGACAAGTATTTCGATAGTCTTATTTCTAACTGCCATGAAATTGCTGAAAATCCAGATTTAGGAAAAAATTACGAAGGAATATCAAAGCAACTGCTCGGATTGAAAACAAATCGATACATAATTTTCTACAGAACATTGGAACAAGATTATGTGGAAATAACGAGAATATTGCACGAAAGAATGGATTTAAAGAAAAAAATAACTGAATAAAAACAGCACACAATAATGGCTATAAGTAATTGCTTGTTCTCGCCTACTTCTGAAAATTCGCAAGGATTTTCAGCTTGGTGTGTACTTGCAAAACTAAGTGCTAACCCAAGTAACTACCCATAGCCGAGACCGTTCAAAATTTTAAAGCGGAAAGTTTTCGTTAAAATCTTGTAAGAATTTTCGCATTTTCACTTTTTCTTCCTTCTCTAAATTCATTTGAGGGGGAGCCATCAGGCCATTCCCAATTCCTATCTCAGCCAAAGCAAACTTAAGTCCGGCGGTTACCGTGCGGCCATTTTGATAGAGGTGTTGGCTGATCTGCAATACTAGTTGGTGCAAGTGCTGAGCGGTATCTATTTCTTTATTTCTTACAGCTTCGTAAAGTTTTACGTAGAGCGAGGGGAAAACATTAGCTCCCCCGTTCACCCCGCCACTGGCACCCAGCAGGGTAGTTTCGAGCAAAAACTCTTCGGGACCCAAAAAGTAGGGAAACGGTTCACCTTCAGTGCGTAGCTGATTTAGCCAATGAAAGTGCATTACATCAATAGTACTATCCTTGTAACCAATAATATTCGGTAACTTCAGTAACGCAATAATGGTCTCACGTTCTAAGCGGTTACGGGTATGGCTAGGAATATCGTACAAAAAAAGCGGTAGCGGACTTTGCTTAGCCAACTGTTCAAAAAATGTGTAAAGCGCCGATTGACTAGCAGAGAAATAAAATGGTGAAGCAGCTACTACCGCGGTGGCTCCGTACTCTTGGGCTTGTCTGGCCCAATCTATGGCATTAGCTAGACAAGTATCGGTAATCCCTACTAGCCAAGGGAGTTCGCCACCTACTTCATCGCCTACTTGCTTTATTAACTCTAATTTTACCTGACTGCTTAAACTGGGTGCTTCTCCGGTAGTGCCGAGGATAAATAGCCCGTGTACGCTGCCGCCTTTCAAATGCTCAATGAGTTTGGATGTTGCTAACGAATCCAAGTCCATCTCTTTGGTAAGCGGAGTTATTAGGGGAGGAATGATGCCGTGTAGTTGTGATAAATTGTTATTGAACATGCGTTTCAGAAGACTTGATATTTTGTGTCCAGACGGTAAGTCCGGTGAGCGGTGCTCGGTTAGTAAAGACAAAGCTAAGTAAATATGCCAGGGCGATAAATAATAAGTTGACGATTACTCCCACCCAATACGATTGCACCTCTACCGCCCAGGGTTCGGGTAGCCATCCTGCCAAGCTTACTCCAAGATACACATTAACTACTACCGAAATTATCAGAGCTACTAAGGCGGCTTGGTAGCCTACTCGAGTAGTGAAGAAACCCAACAAAAACAAGCCTACCAAGCACCCTCCAAAGACCGAAGCAACAATCCAGCTCAAATCGTTGATGCTTTCTTTCTCGATAGCCGAGAAGAACACCGCCCCACCAATCATCAACAGGGATACACCAATAGCAATCAGCCGGGCAACCTGTAGGTACCGCTGGTCAGAGCGGTTTTTCATCCAGTATGGTTTTAGAATATCGATGACGGATACGGTAGCAATGGCGTTAATGCTGGAATCTAAGGTGGACATTCCCGCGGCTAACACTGCGGCCAATATCAATCCGGCTACTCCGGTAGGTAAATTTGTTAAAATAAAGTAAGGAAAAACTTGATCGGCCTCCAATCGGGTAATGGCAATATCGGGGAAGACGGTATAAAATACGAAGAGGGTTGTCCCGATGAAGAAAAATAGCCCCCAAGTGGGCAAGGCTACCACCGAATAAATAAGTGTGGCCTTTTTTGCTTCGCGCGTGCTGCGGGAGGCTACGTAGCGTTGAATAATGTTTTGGTCGCTGGAGTACATCGCTAGAAAGTGAAAGATGCCGAGCAGGGCTACCGTCCAGAACGTTCGTTCGTTCAGATTCCAGTCAGTGCTGCCTACCCCAAATTTTTGGTATTCTTCGGCCACGCTTAGTACTTGAGAAATTCCGCCAGGTAGTTTGTTAATCATTAAGACTAAGCAGAGAATTCCTCCCAGCCACAAAACGATCGCCTGAATTACATCGGTCCAAATTACTGCCTCAATGCCACCAATAACGGTATAAAAACCAATGAACAAACCTAGAAAAGTAATGACCGTGATAATAGGAATGCCGGTAAACAGATTCACCGGAATAGCTACTAAAAATAGAATTTGTCCAATACGCAAAATCTGCAGCATCAGAAAGCTCAACGTTCCGTAGAGGCGAGCTACTGGACCAAATCGCTCTCCCAAATATTCAAAAGCTGAAGTGAGTTGCCCTCTTCGGAAAAATGGTATGAAGAACAGAATTGCTAAAACCGCTGCTAACGGCAGCATTAAGTTGGAAATAAACTGTCGCCAATCTAGCGTAAAAGCGGCGGCGGGAAAGGCCAGAAACGTGATAGAGCTAATAGAAGTAGACAGCATCGATAAGCCAATTACCCAACCTTTGAAAGAGCGATTACCTACAAAGTATTCTTCGGTACTATTGTTTTTTCTAGCGAAATAAAAGCCTAAAGCGACCATCCCAAGCAGATAGAGCGAAAGCGTGACAATATCAATTGTAGAGAGAGCTACTTCCATAGGCTAAATCGGATTTGAGCTCCCAATAACTTGTCGTGGGTTTGAACCATCACCCAACTGAGAAATAACATAAGCAGCATTGAAACTAAAAATAACCTAATGGCATAATCTACTCTTAAAGAAGAATGCGCCTTCGAAGCAGAGGTAGTGATCATCCGTCCTAGAGCTAAAATAATTATTGCATTTAGCCAGTATAAATCATCCCGCACGGTGCCATTACCCCAGTTGGCTCCGGTTAAAAAACCATTTAGAAAAATAAACCAGCTAAAATAGCTTAGCAGCAACCACCAAGTATTATTAAAATTCCACTGCGTGTTTCCAATAATTTTTTTCCAGAAGATAGTGGTAAGTAGTGAACATAAAAGTAGACTGCTACTCAGGGCTGCGAATAAGTTTAGCTGACCTAAATTAGCTTCTTCAAAAAAAGTCCAAATTTTATCTAGCCGAGTAAACTTATCGCTTTCAAATTGCTGAACGATATTAATTAGGGGCAGTAGAATAATTAAAAAAAACCAACCCAATAAATTGGCAGTTTTATCGGGTGAGCGACTGTTGGGCCAATCTTGAGAGAAAATTGCGTAGGCCAAGCCTAAGCCACCAAAGAAGCCTAGCGAGTATTCCATTACATTCCACCAGTTGAATATTAAGCCGGAAGCGGAACCTACTACCTGTAGAAAATTACCGAAGGCAAAACCAAATCCTGCCCCCAATGAGGAATAGAGCCCCACTGCATGGCTTCGTGTAAAACTATTACGGTGTAAATACCACGCTAAGGCTAGAGCCGCTCCAAGACATGCAGCCCAGAGTTCGGAACGGGGCGGGGTCATGAGCCATTCTAATTGATAGATTAGTATCCCCCAGATAAGATAGCCTCCGGCTACCATTTGCGTAACCAGAGCCGCCCAATCCGATTTTTGCTTTTCGGTCGATTCTAATGCTAGTCCAGTCAATCCACCACCAATGTAGCCGTATAATCCACCAATGAGAAAGAGCATACCAAGTCCGTAGCTCACGTTGAACCAGTCGTCGCTCCGGCCGTAGCCAACTACCACACCGTAGCTCATCATCCCGCCTACGCCCCAGCCGATAGCCCCTAGTGCAACAATAGTAGGCAGCCGTCGCCACCAGTCCGACCGATTAGCCAGCACAAGCACCAAAAGTACGCCGATGGCTCCCGCCCAGGCGGCACCGTGTTCATGACCAAATTGCCCCCGAACGGCCCAGGCCGTACCTAAAGTCATAGCCACCAGTAGCACCCTCATCCAGGTTGAACGAATTATACTCATCACCTAGCGAATCTGAAACGCTAAATTACTTTGAGGAATGTCTTCTTTCAGCCCCATCCAGAACGCAATCTTTTCGCGCTGCCAAGTATAAGTAACCGCGATGGTATCACCACAAGAAATAATAGCAGGGTAGGAGAATTCGTCATCCGGATCGCCGGTATCAATATCCAATACGCGTGGCCAAGTTTGCCCATTATCGGTAGAAAGTGCGATAGTAAGCGGAGCCCGGGCACCCCAATTTTCATTGTCTCGATTGTAAGCCAAGGCCAATGTTTCGTCAGCCAGTTGAGTAAGATCGATTCCGCTGTTTGGGTTGGGCAGTTCGGTACGATATACCGGCGACCAGCTTTGTCCATAGTCTTCCGAATCGCTACGGTATACGTAGCCTGCCGAACTTCGCAACAGCATATGCACCATACCAGGTTCGGATTCCCAAAGGGTTGGTTGAATAATGCCCTCACCATCTAATGAGTCACGATTTACTTCCAAGTACTCCGACATTTTCCAGGTTTTACCTCCGTCGGTACTGCGGTCGGCAAAGGCATTCCAAACCCGATTATCTTCATGAGAAGCTCCGGCCAACCAAGTGCCATCCGATAAAATAATAGGTTTATTTCGCACTGGGCCACGACCGCCTTTATCGTCTGCTACCAGTTCAGTAGCTTCACTCCAGCTATTGCCGCCATCGGCTGAGGTGATTACCCAAGTTTCCCAGTGGTCAATTTCCTTACCGACCTTAAAGTAAAGGTAGATCGTTTCGTCGGGTGCTTGAAACAATACCGGATTCCAGTGCGGATCTTCCCGAATTTTTGCAACTTCCTTAGGCTTGGTCCACTGATCGGGTCGCCCAATGGCTAACCAGACACCCACGTCATCGTCTTTTTCTTCGGTTCCCCCAAACCAAGCCACTAGAAATTGTCCATCGGATCTACGAAGTACGGTTGAAGCGTGGCACTGCGGAAATGGTTGTTCATCACCAAAGATGAAATCTTTGACAGGTAAAATGGCTTCTTCGGCAATTAGCTCTTTTGCCTCTTTAGGTTGAGATGAGGTAGAACAGGCAGCCAGCGAAAGAACGCAGAGGATAGCTATTGCCGATAGAAAGTGAGACACGCGGATTAGTAGGTTTGGTAGCATTAGAATGTTGTAAGTTGTATACAAAGACTCAGCTAACTTAGTAGTTGAGTCTTCATTTGAAAGTACAAAATGAACAGTAGTACACCAAAAACAACGAAAAATTATTAGCGTATTTCTTATTCTACCAAGGTA
>NZ_JBARYM010000748.1:0-4181 GCF_049647865.1 Tunicatimonas sp.
GTCTTACGGTGAGGAAGTAAGGGGAAGTTGATATAATTTTTATGCTCCTCAATACGATGAATTTCAAACGCGTTGAAACTTGATGAATGAAAGAAGGAAGCTTCCTGCTGCTGTTTATAATTACGCCGGAAGAAGTCTTCCGGATCTAGCGTAGGAATTTGATGATCATCCACCGTTTTTATATTCTCATGATACCTTACCAATGATAGTTTCTGACGTTGAGGATTCCTACCAAAAGTGGTACTCCTTGACAATTCTGAGGGCATACAACGAACGTTATTAGAGCGAACAATCATGATTATTATGAAGTTTTCTTCAGTCGTAGTTGCCTTCGCTGTTTGTTTCGTGCTACCACGTAGTGGTCAATCAAAGGCGCGAACACGTTCATAAACAGTATTGCCAGCATAATCCCTTCAGGATACGCCGGATTCAGTACGCGAATGATGACCGTTATTATTCCGATGAGCGCGCCGTACAGCCACTTTCCCTGTTCAGTATGAGTAGCTGACACTGGATCAGTCGCCATGAACACAATACCAAAAGCTACCCCGCCGATAGCGAGGTGGTAGTAGGCGGGCATATTCATATATTCGTTAGCACCGGCGATGTTGAAGATCCATCCCGTCGCCAGTACTCCCAGGAATCCACTCAAGATGATTTTCCAACTTCCTACCCCGGAAGCGATCAAAATGACGGCTCCAGCTAGTACCATCAGCAAAGAAGTGGAACCAATGGAACCGGGGATCAGACCAACGACCAGATTCCAGAAATCATAGAGTCCGTCCTGAAAACCGCTTAGGGTGGCTGCTACCGGTTGCACCCCTTTTACGGCAACGGCTTCGGCGGCTAGCCCTAATGGAGTTGCCCCCGAGAATCCGCTAGCGTAGGACTCTTCACCCAGATAATACCATACATCCCCCGACATGTCGGCCGGATAAGCGAAGTACAAGAACGCCCGGGCGGTCATCGCTACGTTCAGCACATTCATACCGGTGCCCCCGAACACCTCTTTGGCAATGACTACCGCGAAGATCGTCGCTAAAGCAACCTGCCATAGCGGAATAGTAGGGGGCATGATCAGCGGGATCAACATACCCGTGACCAGAAAGCCTTCGTTGACTGGATGGCGGCGGATCGTAGCAAAGGTGACCTCCACCAGGCCCCCCGCTGAGTAGGCTACCAGCACAATCGGCAGCACTACTTTCGCGCCGGTTAGGATTTTGTCCCAATGGGTAGCACTCATTAACTCCCCCGTTGCCAAAAAGTGCGTATGCCCCACGTTGTAGATGCCGAACAGTAAGCAAGGTATGAGCGCTACCACCACCGTAATCATCATTCGCTTCAGGTTGTTTGCGTCTCGTACATGCGCACCTTTGTTTTGAGCGGTAGCGTTGGGAGCATACAAAAATGTTTCGGTCATTTCGTAGACAAAGTACCAACGGTGGTATTTCCCCCCCTTTTCTACATGAGGCTTGAGCTGATTGAGATTCTTCCTGAGTGGGTCCATCGTTGTCAAGAGTTGTAGTTCCGTATGATTGATAAGCTATGCTATGCACTAGTGCCATTGCTCCTCCCGGCCGTAAATAACGCGGGTTTGCGAATGAAGGTGGCAATCCAGATAAGGATGAGAAAAACAATTGCCGGAACAGTATTGACGGGTTCATTCAGGTTCACGGCAATGGCCCCGCCGTAGTAAGCAGTGAGTAGGAAGAAGCCGATATTGATCGTTTGGGGGAAGATATAGAGGGCCAAGGCTACGATCTCAATAGCGGCCAGCAGATAGAGTTCTTCTTCTAGCCTCAGAGGACCCATCTGCTCTACTACCTGGGGGCTTCTGGCTAACTTCCCGAAGATGGTGAAGGCTATCAGTAAACTACTGAGTGCTAGCGCGATATTCTTGGCTACTTTGCTTTTCATGGTAACTTAATTGACAATTTGAAATCAGTAAAGGCGATTAATTGAAGATTTCAGCTCGTACAAATAGCCCCACCTGCCCTTTGCGCTCAGGTAAGGGGGTGTATTGGTCAAAGTCAGCCCCTATCCCGAACTGATAGTTTCGATAGTCCAGACCTACCCGTAGTTGTTGAAAGCTTCGGTTGTGATCTTCCAGTTCTACCCAGTTGGTCAGTGCCATAAGCTGCGTAAAGAGCCGCCAATCATCGTTCAACCGGAAGCGATACTGTAGCTGTGTGAAGGCTTCGTACTGAGGGTTTTCTTCCAGATAGATTGTGGCGAAGAATACGATTAGGTGATTAGGCCCCGCATTCACGAACTGACCGACCAAGTTGGCCGATACTCCGCCAAAGGAATTGTAGGTACCACCTAAACCGACTCCTACCCCCTTGATAAAATTATAGGCCACGTACGTTTGGATCAGCCCCTCGTTGAACGGCTTATTCTCATCGTCATAGTAGTTGTCGAAATAGCTGATGTTGAAAAAGTCAAATCGGTGCTTTTTGTCTAGCGGCTTGATAATGATGCTCTGGAACAGTGTTTTCTCGTAGCCCGCACTCAACTCGACCTGGACCGGCGGATTAGGTCGCATACCTTCCGGGGCAGGCTGGGCCTTCAGTGCAGTAAAAGAGAAGAAAAATAGCGTAAGAAATAGGAAGTAGGGTATTGTTCCGCGCATATCAGATTGATTAAGTACGGAACAAAGTACGCGGTTCTCCGAGCCTAAGGGGTAAGCAACAAGCAGCAGAAAATAAGCAAAATCAATCCAATGCGCCGATAGATTGATTTTGCCGATGATTAGCCGGGAATGTCATAACCATGCCGTGCCCTATGTCATGACATTTGTGTCACAGAATCATCTAACCTGTCTATCGTATGAATTTTAGAACAGCATTCCTCAGTATCTTGCTATTGTCCGGCTACGGCTACGTTCACGCTCAGCACTCCGGGCAAGGGGCTGGTCCCCCCAGTCCGCCTATTCCTTTGGAAGTGTTCGCTGGTAACGAATATCTAAATTTTCAAATGATCATTAGCAAACCCTTTGCACCAGGCAGTCGCTTCAGCTTTTTTAATGTAACCAGCTTCAACGGCGACTACCAAAACGATGAAGGGGAAAACGAGTATATCACTCAGGGCCTGCTCAATTATGAAGTGTTCAAAGGCCTATCAGTAGCCACCGGTGCCACCATGCATTACCGAACCGGGTTCCGCCCTACGGCTGGGTTAAACTACGTATTTGGCAGTCGGAAATGGCTCTTTGTTCTACTGCCTCGCTTTGATCTGAGCGATGACTACAATTTTGAGACATTCAGTTTGCTTGAGTTCAAACCACCCATTACAAAAGATATAGGACTGTATACTCGGATTCAGGGACTATACAATCATAACACTGAGCAAGACTTTCATGACCGGAGTTATTTGTACTTTCGCGTTGGGCTTTCCTACCGAAAGTATCAAGCGGGACTGGGAGCCAACTTTGACCGCTATGGTCCCGGGGAAATAGATACAGAAAACTACGGCCTTTTTATTAGAGCTCAAATCGCCAATTAGTATGCCAAGTGAATTACTAGGAACACCCCTGGGGCGGCTTCGCATTGTAGGATTTATGGAAGGGTGCTCTTATCTGCTTCTTGGAGTCACCATGCCGCTGAAGTACTACTTTGCTACCCCTCAACCTAACTACGTAGTAGGAATGATTCACGGATGCCTGTTCATCGTCTACATTGTCCTGGTTCTTCAGGTTGCTTACCTGAGGAGGTGGAAGATCAGAACCACTTTCTGGGCGTTGTTAGCCTCTTTGATACCCGCTGGCACGTTCTACGCTGACAAGAAAATATTTAGCAGAGAAGCAAGATCGTGACTGGATTCACTATGAAACAATTTCGCCAGCTAAAATCCGTATCTGCAATTCAGTATCGCGCTGGATGGCACATAGCTCAGAGAAACTTCGGCAAGTTTGTAAAAGAACATGCTACAACTAAAGATATACTAGTAAAAACTGTCCAAAATGACAATATTCATAAGAGCTAAATAAGCTTCTTGGGGGGATAGTCTGGTCATTAATAAACGCTCTCAATTGCTCTATTATGTCTAGTATGGTAACCACATCTATTTAGTAATGAATACCTTAGTAACAATAGTTTACATGATTACCGGAAGTAACAAGGACAAAGCCACCTAGAATTAGCAGTACGTTGCGGAGTGGATACCCGGAACGGTGGTTCTCG
>NZ_JBARYM010000749.1:0-2892 GCF_049647865.1 Tunicatimonas sp.
CTGGATGCCGTTACCCCGAGCGGCTCTCTATGCTCAAGGAGAAGATGTACACGTAGCCGTCTGGCCCGGCTCCCAACGAAATACGCAGGACATCACCCGCTTTATTGCGCAAGAAGCTCGTTCCTACGTGGTATCAGTTTCCTGCCTGATGCGCAAATCGGATATTCCTGATGACGTACCCCAAGCGGATCGAATTAGAGAGAACAGCGAGGCGTTCCTGACCGACGGTGGCTCCTGTGTTGCCTCTCCCAATGGAACATGGCTGCTGGAACCACAGGTAGGCGAAGAAGGATTGTATACCGCAACTTTAGATCATCAAAAAATTAGGGAAGAACGGCAGAATTTTGACCCTTCGGGACACTATTCCCGACCGGATGTAACGCAACTTGTAGTAAACCGAGAACGTCAAAGTGTGGTAAAATTTAGTGAAGGCGAATGATATCATTCACTACGCTTTGCGAAAAAGCGAGTGCTCCCCTCCGCGTACTTCTTAAATCTGTCAGGCTTTTTTTATGGTTTCCGGAACTGTTGTATATTGTGCGTTGTGGTAAGATAAATACCAAATGTATAAGAAGAGCAAATGACAAATTTTCAAAGGAGATACGACCACAGCCTATTTAGCGTATTGGGTGCTGCTATCATGGTTATTGGATTAAGCAATTGCTCTGATCCCAACACTTCCGGACTATCAGTAGAAGAGAACTCCCATATTGTTCTTATTGGCAATAATTTAGCCTCGCGGATGATGCACTACGGGCACTTTGAAACCGAGCTGCAACTGAGGTATCCCGAGCATAATTTATTCATCCGCAACATGGCTGATCCGGGTAATACTCCGGGGTTTCGTCCTCACTCCAGCCGCAATAACCCCTGGGCGTTTCCGGGAGCCGAACAGTTTCAGGATGAATTAGCCCACGAATCGCGCAGCGAAGGACACTATCCTACTCCCGACGAATGGTTGACTAGTTTGGAAGCGGACATTATTCTGGCCTTCTTCGGCTATAATGAGTCGTTTGCGGGAGAAGCCGGATTAGATGATTTTCGGTCCGAACTGGATGCCTTTATCGATCACACGCTTAGTCAGAACTACAACGGCGACTCATCGCGAGCGGTGCAGTTAACTCTGGTATCACCTATTGCTTTTGAAGACCTTTCCGATCAGTACGATCTTCCTGATGGGCAGCAGGAGAACGCGAACCTAGCGATGTACACGCAAGCCATGCAGGAAGTTGCAGCGGAAAACGGAGTGCATTTTGTCGATGTTTTTCATCCTACTCAACAGTGGTTTAACGAAACTGATGCAGCCCTAACCATTGATGGGTTTCAGCTAACTGACGCGGGATATCAGCAATTTGCTGACTTATTGGCTGATAAGGCCTTCGGTGAAAAGGAAATAGATGCTGAACAGCACCGGAGCTTAGTCCACGCGGCTGTGATGGAAAAGAACTGGACGTGGCAAAATGATTATAAAATTCCTAACGGAGTGCACGTGTACGGCCGTCGCTACGAACCCTTTGGTCCTGACAACTACCCCGCCGAGATTAATAAACTTCGAGAGATGACCGCCATTCGGGATGGAGCTATTTGGCAAGCCACTCATGGTGAAGAGATTGACTTGGTCGCCGCTGATGCTCAAACTAGCGAATTACCTCCGGTAAAATCTAACTATAAGTTGGAAGAAGCCAGTGGTACTGATGAGTACCTCTACGGACAAGATGCCCTGGATAAGTTTACCATGGCCCCCGGCTACGAAATTGAGCTATTCGCTTCGGAGCAAGAGTTTGAGGACTTAGCCAATCCGGTTCAATTATCCTTCGATAACCAGGGACGGCTGTGGGTAGCTACCATGCCCAGCTATCCGCACTACAAACCCGGTGACGGTAAACCCAACGATAAAATTATTATTCTGGAAGATACTGACAACGATGGTAAAGCTGACAAGCAAACCACCTTTGCAGACGGTCTACATCTACCGGTTGGCTTTGAGATTGCCTCCGAAGGCGTATACGTTTCCCAACCCCAGGATTTGCTACTATTCAAGGATACCGATGGTGACGATCAGGCAGATGTGCGCGAAGTGCTGCTCAGCGGTTTTGATGATCACGATACCCACCATATGCACAGCGCATATACCGGAGACCCTTCGGGAGCCATCTACATGGGTGAGGGCGTATTTCTGCATACCAACGTAGAAACGCCCTACGGCCCGATACGAGCTACCAATGGTGGTTTTTATCGCTACAGCCCCCAGCGACGACGATTGGAGCGGGTAGCCCAACTTCCGATCCCCAACCCCTGGGGTATTGCCTTTGATGAGTGGGGACAGGACTTCTACGCCGACACATCGGGACCGGATGTGCAGTGGATGATGCCCGGGGAAGTAAAATCCCGCTACGGAGTATCTACCGCCGAATCGCGTAACCTGATTGAAGATGCCCACCGGGTACGGCCTACTTCGGGCTTAGAGTTTGTTTCCAGTCGGCACTTTCCCAAAGAGGTTCAGGGCGATCTGCTAATTAATAATACCATCGGCTTTTTGGGAACCAAGCAGCATACGATGGTAGACGACGGCACCGGATACCATAGTCAACATCGGCAGGATTTGATACAAAGTACTGATCCTAATTTCCGCCCGGTAGATATGGAGTTTGCCGCCGATGGCTCACTGTACTTGGTAGACTGGCACAATATGCTAGTAGGGCATATGCAACACAATGCCCGCGACCCCTACCGCGACCACGTTCACGGACGTATCTACCGCATTACCTATCCTAACCGTCCGCTAGTAGAAACCGCCGAAGTTGCCGAAGCCAGTATTGATCAGTTACTCGAGAACTTGAAACTTCCTGAATACCGCACGCGCTACCGTACCCGTCGTGAATTGCGCGGACG
>NZ_JBARYM010000750.1:0-4939 GCF_049647865.1 Tunicatimonas sp.
GGGCATTGGCCGTCCGTCTACCTACGCGCCAACAATTTCTACTATCCAAAAGCGAGGTTACATTCTGAAGGAAGACCGCGACGGATACGACCGGGAATACCGGGAAATGACACTGGTAAAGAAGGAAAATAAGGTAGGCGAAAAAGTGCTGACCGAGCGCACCGGTACCGAGAAGCGTAAGCTCTTCCCAACTGATGTAGCCATGGTGGTCAACGATTTTCTAGCCGAGCATTTTGATACGGTGATCGATTATTCATTTACGGCTGATGTAGAAAAAGAGTTTGATGAGATTGCCCAGGGCAAAAAAGCCTGGGAAAAGATGATTGATGATTTCTATCAGCAGTTTCACCCTAAAATTAAAACTTCGGAAGAGATTGATCGCTCAACCATCAGAACTGACCGTGCACTCGGTGAAGATCCTAAAACCGGACTCCCGGTGCTGGTTCGGTTAGGCAAATTTGGCCCAATTGCTCAGATCGGAGAAAGCGAAGGCGAAGAGAAACCTAAGTACGCTAGCTTACGCACTGGTCAATTTATTGAGACGATTACACTGGAGGAAGCCCTTGAACTCTTTAAACTCCCGCGCGATATTGGGGAATACGAAGATGAAGTGATGACTGCCGCCATCGGCCGGTTTGGTCCTTACATTCGACACAATGGCAAATTTTACTCGTTGACGAAAGAGGACGACCCGCTCACCGTAGAAGAAGACCGCGCTATTGAAATTATTGAAGCCAAGCGAGAAGCTGATAAGAACAAGTACATCAAAGTATTTGACTCTGACCCGGAAGTGCAGGTGCTGAACGGGCGCTACGGTCCGTACATTAAAGTAGGCAAAAAGAATGTGAAGATTCCTAAAGATAAAGAGCCTGAAGAGCTTACTTTAGAAGAGTGCTTGGAGCTAGCCGAAAAAGCACCGGAGAAAAAAGCACGAGGCGGACGAAAGAAAAAGAGCTAATACAGTATTATCTTATTGGCTTCGAGAATCTACCGAAAGGGTAATTGAATAAATACGTATATTCGTCGTCAAAAAGTCTTTCACGATGATACGTCTATCGCACTTATGCTTACTGCTAAGCGTAGTGGTTCTGCTTAGCTGTCAAACTCACTCTACTTCAACTTCTCAGGAGAATCAACTAGAGCCTACTGGAACCGATAATGTAGCGTACCAGTGGGGCGAAGTAGCTCTGGAAGCTACTGCTCGGGATACTGAGCGGTTCAACCCGCGCCCCACCATTACCTCTCGCTATCTTGGACTAATCTTTACCGCGGTGTTTGATGCCTGGTCTCGGTACGACAAACAAGCTACCCCAGTGTACCTAACCGATGTCTCACGTCGGCCAGCTTCGGAACAAACGTTGGAAAACAAAGAAATAGCTATTAGCTATGCTGCCTACCGGGCCATAAGTGAGTACTACTATACTGATAGCGTGCTCTACTGGCAGTTTATGGAAGAACTAAAGTTAGACCCCACCAATCAATCATTAGACCCGTCTACCCCCGAAGGAATCGGTAATCTGGCGGCTAAGGCCGTTATTGAACAGCGAAAGAATGATGGGGCCAACCAATACGGTGATGTAGAAGGCTCAAACGGTGCGGCCTACTTTGATTATACGGCTTACCAGCCCGTAAATTCTCCCGATGAAAATATTGATGGTAACCGCTGGCAACCTAAGTATTTTTCCGACGGAAAGGGTGGCAAATTCGCCCCGGCCTGTCTGACTCCCTATTGGCAGATGGTTGAACCTATCGCACTGGATTCAGCCAGTCAGTTTCGCCCCGGCCCACCGCCCATGATTGGATCAGACCAGCTAAAAGAAGAAGTAAAGGAAGTTGTTGAATTGCAAGCCTCTCTCACCAATGGGCAGAAGGCACTAGTAGAATTTATGCGGGATGGTCCCCAATCGGTGCAGCAAGCGGGGCACTGGCTGGTATTTGCACAGAAAGTCTCAGTACGAGATCAGCACACGCTGGATGATGATGTGAAAATGTATTTTCTCAATCAGGCTACCGCCATGGATGCCTTTATTGCCGCTTGGGATTCTAAAATGTACTACGATTTCGCCCGCCCTTATGCGTTAGTACATAAGCATTATCAAGACCAAGTGATTAAAGCCTGGGGTGGTCCCGAAAAAGGCATAGTAGAAATGAAAGGCCAAGAGTGGCGCCCCTACTCTCCTGAGACTTTTCTTTGCCCTCCTTTTCCCAGTTACGTTTCAGGACATAGTTGTATAAGTGGCGCTTGTGCTGAAGCGTTACGCCTTTTTACCGGAAGCGATGAGTTTGGCGCCGAAGCAAAGTTAGTCCCCGGTACTCTCACCGAACCGAATAATTTGGGGGATACGGTGACCCTTCACTTTCCAACTTTTACCAAAGCGGCTGATATGGCTGGTATTTCGCGGGTATTAGGTGGCTATCACATTCAAGCCGATAACGTGGCTGGTTTAGAACTAGGACGAGACGTCGCTCACCGAGTTTGGAAAATGTACCAAAAGCACGTAGGCGATACCAAACAAACAATCGCTCATCAACAAGACTAAATTGATTAAGTCTACTAGTGGTCTTTTTCCTGGTTGAACTCATCTAGTTCACCTAATAGAATCATTGCTTTCTCCACCGATTTCCCTCCGGCACTTTCAACAAAGCTCCTAACCCAGGGAATATGCATGTTTCGGTAATTAAGTTTTTGGTAGAGCCAAATAGCGACAGGTACTAAAAGTAAACTAAAGGTGACTTGGGCATACCACCACTTCTGGTCTGCCTGGCTGTATATATCTATATCCCCGAAAACGTGGAAGCCTAAAATGATATACGTTAGGTAGAACGGTACAGAAAGCATTAGCAATCGCATGTACTGTATTGAGTCTGCCCTAAATTTTTGCAGCTTTTGCTGCATCTCAGTGATAGGTTCATCATAACTAATTTGTGAAATCGTAGACCATTGATTTATATTTCCTATCCATCCGATAACGGCGAACACTAGTAGAATAAATGCTGAAACTAGCAAGGGAACTTGCTGAATGTGGACTACTATAAATCCTCCGAGAACAACAATAATCGAAAAGAAAATAGTCCCTCCAATAACCTGATTAAGCACAAGCGTGCGTAGCAAAGGACGTATTTTTTGCAAATTTACTTCCTTCAGTATTTTTTGATTTAGTTGAAGGTATTTATCTAGCTTTTGGTCGTACTGTTGCCATGCTTGTTGCAATTCTTCTAATTTCATGATGTTTGGGTTTTAGTTGTGGAAAATTTCTTTTTAAGTTGTTTTTTTATTCGGCTGATTTTAGTAGCTACGTTCGTCTCACTAATTCCTAGAATAGCAGCAATTTCCTGATAGCTGTTTCCATCTAAATAAAGAATCATTATAGCTTTATTGAACTCATTGAGATCTTGAATAAAACACTCAAGTTGGTTCAGATTCTCTTCCAGGCTTTCATTCTGCGGTTTATCAGCAACACTGATGATACTTTCGTCTATCGGATAAATTACTTTCTTGCGCCGTTGCGACTTGCGGTAATATGAGATGGCAGTATTCAAAACTACCCGATAAAGCCAGGTTGACTGTTTATACTTTTTGTCGTAATTAGGTAGTGTTTTCCAAAGTTGAATGGCCATCTCTTGCATTAAATCTTTCCGATCTTCTGTCTGAGCACAATACATAGCGCTCACTTTATAAATAAGCTTCTTATGCTCATCCATCATCTTAACAAAAGCCTGTTTATGATCGGCGGTAGACATAATGGTATGTTGTCTGCGAATTACGACGTTTACTCTATGATTCGCGCGAGCAGTAAAAAAATCACACTTTAGGTCAAAATTTATTCTATGGAAGTGTTCTCATTGCTTTACGTAGCTCAAATTTAGGTTGTAAAGCATAAAAAAAGCCACTATCAAGTGGCTCTATTTTCATTAACTATTTCACGGTGAGGTTTTAGATGCATGTAGATAAAAACTATGCAGCGACTGCGAAATAATTGCCAATGTATATCTACGATGGATCACCTGAAATAACCAAAGATAGTATATCGTGGGAGCACCCATCTGCTCTAGCTTTTAAAGATTTAGACTACTATTCCTGCCCCACAAAGAAGGGAGCTTCTACCGTTTCCGAGAATTTAACAGTGGCTCGTAACTTAATCGCTACCTGAGCCTCCACGCGGCTTCCGTCAGGAACAGAAACTCCTTCTACAGTTACTATGAAGTCATTAAAATCAGTATCGTTAATATATCCCAGTAATTTATCAGCTAAGGCATTTACCCCAGCAGATTCCAGGTCAGTGATTGCGGTAAAGTCGCCATCAGCGGTGGCTGCCAGTTCTAAATCTTCGAAAAGGGCAATAGGATTTGCACCTAATTGCGGGTAGAAAAGTCCGGCTAGGCGAACCGCCGAAGCTTGGTTACCATTAAGATCCATAATCTTTATTGCCAAGCTTTCTACATTAACATCCTCAACGGTAGTTTCGGAGTCAATCTCCAAATCTTCCACCACTCGCTCTCGGCTAACGGTTACCTCTTCCGAAATTACTCCGTCATCTGAAATGTCATATTCGTAGGTGTCGTCTAGGTTTAACACGAAGTTAAAGGGAACTTCATCACAGGCACTTAAAAACAGAAGTCCTGAAGTGAAAATTGCTAAATATGCGCGATAGATATACATAGAAAGTTTTGTTTTAAATTAATTATAATGATGATTACGTTATTTACTTCCGAAGGCGAAACCCAACCCGGCAGACCAAACCGACTGTTGTCCTAGGTTATAGTCCGTATTCAGGTAGAAGGGTCCAAGTTCTAAACCTACTCCTAGCGTAAACCGTAACGCAGCCATATCTTCCGGGCTTATTACTACTTCTTCGGTAACCTCACCATTGTCGTAGAGGTAAGCAATATCCAGGGAGGACGTTTCGTAGCCCGGACCTCCGTACACTGTTAGCACCCC